>NZ_DASYDG010000013.1:0-1565 GCF_036499745.1 Pinirhizobacter sp. | reverse complement strand
CCCGCTGCTCAACACGCTGATCCTGCTCACCTCGGGCACCACCGTCACCTGGGCGCATCACGCGCTGCAGTCGGGCGACCGCAAGGGCGCGATCCAGGGCTTGCTGATCACGGTGCTGCTGGGCGCGAGCTTCACTGCGGTGCAAGCTTACGAATATGCCCACGCGCCCTTTACCTTCGGCTTCAACAATCTGGCGCTGCAGCCCTTCACCGATGCCGCGCACGTCTCGCTGGCGTCCGGCGCGGGTAATTTCGACGCCATCTATGGCTCGACCTTCTTCATGGCAACCGGCTTCCACGGCTTCCATGTCATCATCGGCACGATCTTCCTGACCGTATGCCTGGCGCGTGCCATTGCCGGCCAGTTCACGCCGACCCGCCATTTCGGCTTCGAGGCGGCGGCCTGGTACTGGCACTTCGTCGACGTGGTGTGGCTGTTCCTCTTCGCCTGCATCTATGTCTGGGGTCAGGGCCCGGTCACCGCTGCCTAATACGGCTCGCTGCGCTTTCCTCGGCCTCTGTCCGCAATGCGGGCAGGGGCCGTTGTTTGACGGCTATATCAAGCTCAAACCGGCTTGCCCCTCCTGCGGCCTGGACTATGCGATGTTCGATGCTGGCGATGGACCTGCCGTGTTCGGCATCCTGATCGTGGGCGCCATTGTGGCGGGGCTGGCCTTGTGGGTCGAATTCACCTTCTCGCCGCCCTATTGGGTGCATGCGGTGTTGTGGGCGCCGCTGATCGTGATCCTCAGCCTGGCTTTCCTGCGCCTCTCCAAATCCACGCTCCTGGTTCTCCAGTACAAGCACAAAGCGGGCGAAGGGCGGAGGCACTGATGGCCTTGCGGTTTCGTCCCTATCCCGGGGTGACGGTCGCAGTGCTGATCGCGGCCGCTATTCTGATCGGGCTGGGCGTGTGGCAGCTGCAGCGGCTGCAATGGAAGCTGGGGCTGATCGCGGAAGTGAATGGCCATATGACCGCTGCGCCGATTTCCCTGGATCAGGCCCTCAAGACGAGCGCCGACGCGATGCAGTATCGCCGCGTTGCGCTGGAGGGACGTTTCGACAATAGCAAGGAAGCCTATGTTTTCACCACGGGCGAGGGCGGCGCGGCGGTCTATCACGTGCTGACGCCGTTTCTGGCCAGCGATGGCCATACCCTGCTGGTGGATCGCGGCTTTATTCCCAAAGACAAACTCGATCCCGCGACCCGCACGCCCGTGGATGGCGTGACGCAGTTGGTGGGGGTGTGGCGCGTGCCGGACGCGCCGGGCGTCTTCACGCCCTTGCCCGATACGGCTCATCGGATCTGGTATTCCCGCGATCTCAAAGGCATTGCCGCTGCCGACCATATTCGGTTGGCCGCGCCCGTTTTGATCGAAGCGGATGCCGCCCCCAATCCGGGCGGTTGGCCCAAGGGCGGCCAGACGGTGGTGAGCTTCCGCAACGAACACCTCTCTTACGCCGTCACCTGGTTCGGGCTTGCGGCGGGCCTCTTCGGCGTCTATCTCGCCTATCACGCATCCAAGGGCCGGCTGCGCTGGGCCTGAATGCCAAGGCCGGCGGAGC
>NZ_DASYDG010000012.1:0-76405 GCF_036499745.1 Pinirhizobacter sp. | reverse complement strand
TCGTGTATCGACGGTGGCGCCGTCCTGGCGAAGGCTCACCGTGTAGGTACCCAACGGTAATTGGCCGGCCGAATAACGGCCCTTGGCGTCCACCGGTACCTCGCGGCTGATGCCGGCGCTGCCTTCGATAAGAACGGTTTCACCACTGGCGATGGGTGCCTGGCCAAACAGGTTACCCGTGGTGGACTGGGCGAATGAGGCTGTGCCAAACAGTGCCAGGCCGAGGGCAGCGCTGAGCGCCGTGGTACGAACGATGTATTTATGGGTCATGGAATCTGCCGAGAGCGACGTTTGTCGCGCGCTGAAGGACCAGGCACTGCCTGGGGACGGAATGCTCTGGCCATGTGACGGCCCTGATGCAAGGCGCGTACTTCCCTGGCGGCGTATCACAGGCCGCAACCGGTCGTCCCGGCGTCGAAAACCCGGGAGTTCAGGTGGAACCTGGATGCCGCGAAACGCGGAATGCTGTTTTAGTTAGGACAGCAGGGACAAACGTTGCTACATCGGGTATCGGGACGCGATACGCCAATAGCGAGTGATGGGTGATGGCTGAAAGCGTTCACTGGAAACTATCCCCGTGCGATACAGGCGGACGCCTAGGAAAACCGGGCTGCAAGTCATTTGTTGCATCGCAGCGAACGTTTGTCAACACTTTTCTTACGCAATTCACCAAATTGACACGAATTGCCTTCTAGACGCATGGACGGCCAAACACGTCGTCCAGCACAGACGTCACCGTCTGCCTGTAACTTTTGCCTTCTTTGTCGCCGGGGCTTGCGCCGGGCCGTCGATATCGAGGTCCACCCATGTAGGCGCATGGTCGCTGGCATGCGGAAGCCCGCGAACCCACGTGTCGACGCCGGCGCTGCGTAACTTCGAGCCGAGCCCTGGCCCCAACAGCAGGTGATCGATGCGCAAGCCAGAGTTCGTTTCCCAGTGCCGGCGGAAATAGTCCCAGAAGGTGTACACGCGCTCATCGCCGAAGAGTTCACGCAGCGAATCTACCCAGCCTTGTGAAAGCAGGCGCTGGTAAGCCTCGCGGCTTTCCGGTTGCAGCAGGGCGTCCTTCAGCCAGGAACGCGTGTTGTAGATATCTTCGTCGGTGGGTACGACGTTGTAGTCACCGGCCAGCACGACGGGGTGTCCGCTAGCGTGCAGTTTCTTCGCATGGCGGATGAACCGCTCGAACCAGGCCAGCTTGTAGTCGAACTTTGGCCCCGGCTGGGGATTGCCATTGGGGAGGTACAGGCAGCCCACGACCATGCCGTGCACGGTCGCTTCCAGGTATCGGCTTTGGGTATCCTTCGCATCGCCCGGAAGGCCGCGCCTGCGCTCCTCCGGATCGGCGCCGCGCGCCAGAATGGCAACACCATTCCACGAGCGCTGCCCCTGCCAGATCGCCCCGTAACCGGCGTCATTGATCTCCTGCACGGGGAATAACTCATCGCCGGCCTTCAGTTCCTGCAAGCAGGCAATATCCGGTTGCTCGCGCTCAAGCCATTGCAACAGGGTGGGCAGGCGGGCGCGGATACCGTTGATATTGAAGGTGGCGATCTTCATCGCCACCGATGCTAACCCCGCACCCGGTGCTTATTTCGTCAACGGAAGAATGCGTTCCTTCAGGATCCTGTACTCCGCGTCCACGACCTCCTGGTTGGGGTCGTGGCCGGAATGCTGGAACAGAACCCATCCCTTGTCTGGCGTTCTTCAGGCGAAGCTTTCCCCCAAGCTTCTTATAACGTCTTTCGCCATGAGATGCCCGGGTCGCTTATTGCCCGGTCAGGGCATATCTGCGCATGATCGATCTTCCTCATCGGCCGGTCGAAGCGATCGCCGAGCCAAATGGACCCTAAGGGAGGCCAATCATGAACGAGCACGACATTCGGGCGACCATTGATAAGCATTGGGCCGCATCCGCTTCAGGTGACCAGGTCGCCGAGCATGAGATCTATCACGATGATGCCGTGTGCGAGTACCCGCAATCGGGCGAGGTTATTCACGGTCGACATAACCTGCTGGCGCTCCGTAGCCATCACCCCGGCAAACCATCGGGGTTTGCCGTCCGGCGCATCGTAGGGCAGGGCAACCTGTGGGTTACTGAGTATGTGATCAACTACCAGGACAAGCGCGCCCACACGGTAAGCATCATGGAATTCCGGGATGGGAAGGTGTCGCACGAAACCCAGTATTTCGCCGATCCTTTCCAGGCTCCAGCGTGGCGTGCCCAATGGGTTGAGCACGTACTTCACCCGATCGGGTGAAGGTCTGGCGTATAGGTGCCAATACACTCAAGGCCGGTACGACAGATCAGGAACCTCCATGAACAACCCGTTCTCCAGGGCAATAGGCATCCTGGCATCGCTGACGCTGGGCTTGGCCGCAAGCATCGCTAGTGGAAAGGACAACCCGTCAGCCGAAGCTGTCCACGTGATGGCATCGAAGTTCCACCGTAACTTCAGCAACGGCGAAATCGATAGCAACGGCCCGCTTGCCGCGCCGGATATCCATGTCGACTCCAACAACGTGATCCTGGTCGGCCGGGACAAATTCATCGAGCGCCTCAAGCGCTACAGCGTGCCGTTCCCGGGCCTGCAACTGAAGGACCGCATCGTTGTCGTCGATGGCAGCAGGGCCGCTGTGCAGTACGTTCTGCAGGGCGAGCACAAGGGACCCTATGCCGGCATTCCCGCCACGGGTAACAAGATCCAGGCCATGAGCGGTGAGGTCTTCGAATTCGACAAACAAGGCCTGATGAGCAAACTGATCACGATCACCAAGCTGGACGACGTGATGGGCGAGATAAAAGGTAGCAAGAAGATCGACGCCTTCGAGAATGTCACCTTGCTTCCGAACGGGAACGAAAGCCCCGCGTACGTTGCGCAGGTTCGTCGGGCAGCATCCACCTTCCACAAGAACTTCAGCACGGGCCAGTTCGACAGGAATGGTCCCCTGGTGGCCGATAACATCCACGTGAATTCCAATGGTACCCTTCTGGATGGAAAGAGCGCCTTCATCGAGAGAATCAAGCGCTACAAGATACCGTTTCCCAACCTTGCCATTCGCGATGAATACGTATTGGTAGAAGGAAACCGTGCCGCCGTAGAGTACGTGATGGAAGGTACGCAGACAGGTCCCTTTACATTGCCCGATGGGTCCGTTTTGCAGCCTACGGGAAAGCCCGTGCGGGTACGAGGCATCGAGTTCATGCGCTTCAACCAAGCCGGGCTTCTCGACGATCTGATCACCCTTTCCAACGGTGATGATTTCGTCAGGCAATTAACGAAGTAAGGAGTACACGCATGAATTGGGTCGGAGGTGCCGAGGCATTTCACGGCCTGACCTGGCTACTGGCCAATGAGCCGGCGTCGGTTCCCGACGTCGCCAGCCTCGCGGCACATGCGGGCCTGGATCAATCCGGGCTGGAATCCCTGCTGTTCGACCATGCCCAGATGGCACCCGGGCGCTGGTTGTCCCGCGCGCGTATCGGCTATTCGGCGGGGCAACTGGTGCAGGGCCAGCGGTCACCCGCCGATATCGCCGAGGCCGCCGGATTCGTCAATGTGGCGACGTTCGAACGTGACTTCCTTGAAAAGATGCATCTGACGCCGGCGGCGTACCGTGCACTCGACGGTGCTACGGCGTTCGTCCTGCGCCTGCCCGATGACTACCGGCCGGAAGAAGTGCTTGCATACCAGTCCCGCGATCCGGACGGTCTTGCCGAAAGGTCACTGGGAAACCGGATATGGAAAGCCCTGCAAACCCCCGATGGCCCCGCGGTACTCGAGCTGACCATCGAGCCTGGCAGGGTGGATGCACGGGTGACGGCCGGGAGAAAGCCCGGCCTTGCGAGCATGGCGTTACTGCACGGCCATGCGCTGAAGGTCCTTGGCCTGGTCAACGACATCGACGACTTCGAAAAGAACCATCCTTCGCTGGCTCGGACGCGCCGTGGGCTGCGTGTACCACTGATTCCCAGTGCCTTCGACGCACTGTGCTGGGCCATCGTAGGCCAGCAGATCAACCTGGCGTTCGCAGGTAGCCTTCGCCGGGACCTGATCATGATGGCCGGCACGAAGATCGGCGGCATGATTGTCCACCCTTCGCCCGATGCGGTTGCCCGCCTCGATCCGGCCGACCTGACGAGCCGACGCTTTTCGCGCTCCAAGGCCCGCTATCTGATCGACGCCGCGCAAGCGATCGTCAATGGCACCCTGCCGGTCGAATCGCTGGCCGACGGTTCTGCCATCGAAGCCGAGCGCGCCCTGATCGCCCAGCGCGGCATCGGCCTGTGGACCGCGCGGTATGTGCAGTTGCGAATCGGCTTCGCCGATGCCGCTCCTGTGGGTGACAGCGGCCTGGCCACGGCGCTGCAGCGCCTGCATGGCTTGGCCGAGCGACCCGACGCCGCCGGTACCGCCCGCCTGATGGCACCGTTCTCACCCTGGCGAAGCCTGGCCAGCATGCACCTGTGGGCGTCCCTGCGAGATCCGGCTTGATCACCGGCCTGGTAGAAGCTGTCTGACCTATGACGCGCGGTCAGTCGGTGGCTTGCAGGACCTCGGCCACGCGCAATCGCAGCGCCGGCAATAGTTCGCTTTCGAACCACGGGTTGTGCTTCAGCCATCGCTTGTTGCGAGGGCTCGGGTGGGGCAACGGCACCACGAGCGGCCAACCGTTCCTCCAGCGCAGAACGGTTTCGGTGAGCGATTTTCCTCGGTCGGGCAGGTGATACGCCTGTGCGTACTGGCCGAGCACGATGGTGAGCTGGATATGCTTCATGTGTGCCAGCAAGGCCTTCCGCCAGGCAGGCGCACACTCCGGGCGTGGGGCCAGGTCGCCAAATTTCCCTGTCCCGGGAAAGCAGAACCCCATGGGTATGAGCGCCATGTTCCTGTCGTCATAGAAGACATCGCGCGATATCCCGAGCCAGTCGCGCAGCCTGTCGCCGCTGACATCGTCAAACGGAATGCCCGTCTGGTGTACTTTCCTCCCCGGCGCCTGGCCTGCGACAAGGATGCGTGCCGTGGTACTTGCCTGGACCACGGGACGCGGCCCCAGTGGAAGGTGGTTGGCGCAGAGCGAGCAGGCTCGCACGTCCTTCAGCAGGGCAGTCATGGATGTCATGGTCAAAGTCTTTGCGCTACTGCCGTTTCATTAAGACACGAACATTCGACCAACTTCAATGACCCGTGGCGGCGCCTGAATACGCGCGTGACGATATTCTCGCGATACAAGCGTTGGGCGGGAATGGACACATGGGCCGCCGTGCCCTTCCCCTGGACTGAGTCAATCCGGAACTGCCCGTGGAGCTGGGCGACCCGTTCGCGCATGCCCACCAGGCCCCAGTGCCCGGTGCGTCCGCCTGCCTGCATCACCTCCGGCGCCATGCCGATCCCATCGTCGGTAACCGTACCCTCAAAGCGCATCAGGCCGTATCTGAGATCAAGGCGTATGTTCGCCGCCCGCGAATGCTGAAAGGCATTGGTGAGCATCTCCCGCAGCACAGGCAGCACTTCCCTCGCCACCGCCGGGCTAAGCGATACCGGTTGCCCGGTGATGATCCGGCCAAACGCCACTTTGTATACGGTCGACAGTTGTGTGGCCACTTCCATCAACCGGGCCGGCAGATCGATATCCGGCTCGGTCACTCGCAACGATTGGACCTGCGCCCGGCCTTCCACGACCGTGGCGCGCGCAGCACTGACCGCGCGGAGCAACCGGTCCCTCGTGCTTTGCTCCCTGCAATCGTGGGCGGTGGCCTGGATGAGGAGCAAGAGCCCCTGGACACTTTGCAGGAGGGTGTCGTGCAACTCGCGGGCGATGCGCTCGCGCTCGAGCGTCGCCGCCCGGTCCAGCCCTACAAGCCGGCGTACATGACGGACATACACCAACCATCCCGCCAGCGCGACGAGAAGGACAACGAGGGCTATGAACCACCAGCTGGTGTAGTAATTTCGCGGAATCACGATGCCGGCAACAGCGGCATGCCACAGGCTGTGGTGGAACTGCCCAATCACCAATGCGCCCTCCGCCGTAGGTGAATTTCCGTCCGCCTCCCATGTATGTTGGTCATCCGGCCGTGCATAGAAAAAACATATGGGTTAAATACTGCATGCGCGAGCGGACCCGATAGCCCTCAAGCGCGCTAGCGGGACTTTCGGATACACATGCAGGACTGCTGAACACATCGCAGGACATAATGTCCGCGACGTGGGTTCAGCGCCGGGGAAGGGGGATGTCCTGGGGCGCCAGGTGACGCGCGACCGGCGAACTGCCATGGTAGAGGCGGAAGGCGCGGATAAAGCTCGAGCGGCTCGCATAGCCGACGTCGCATGCCACCTGTTCAATGGACAAGGTGCCGGCTGCAAGCAAGGACGCCGCCCGCTTCATGCGCAGTTGCCGTAGGGCGGTCATCGGCGAGAGGCCGAACAGGGCAGCGAACCGTGCCATGAAGGCCGATCGGCTAAGCAAGGCGCGGCGGGCAAGCGAGTCAATGGTGTGTGGTGCCCCCGGGTGGGCGAGCATCTCACTGAACGCGCGGGACAGCTGCGGGTCGCTCAGTGCTGAAAAGCGCTCGGCCCAGAGCCCAGGTTCGGTGAGCGAGCGGCGAATCAGCGTAAGCAGTACCTGTTTGAGCAAGACGCATGTCATGGCCGCCGCACCCACGCGCATGCTTGCAAGTTCTTCGCTGGCTGCCTTCAGAAGGTGATCGGGTCGGTCGTCTTCCTCAAATGTTTCAACAAGAACACTGCCAAGGCTGGCAAACGGGTCGATGCCCGCCCCGAAGCCGGCGCGAAAATACCCGCAAATAAGACTGAGGGAGTAGGGAGGAGGGCCGGCCGTGAACCGGTCCAGGTGTCCTGGCCGTATGCCGCCCAGCGAGCGCTCCACGGTGTGCGGTGCCGTGTCCCCGTCCTCTCCCGGCACTTCCAGGCGAAAAGGAAGATGGGCTGGCAGAATGACTATCGTGTGGGGGGCCAGCTCAATGGGAGGTCGGTCGGCAACTACCATCCGGCCATAACCGGCCAGGTTGTAGTGGAGCCCCGGGGACGAAATGGCCTGGAACGCCAGTCGCCACCCCGGGCTTACCTGGCATTCGGCAAGGCGCACGTACTCTACCTCGAGCGCGCCCATAAGCTGTTCAAGGTCGGCCGGGTGAGCAGGTGCAGAGCGGTCATCGAGGCCCATGGCAAGGAGTGTACGAGTGGTTCTTTCATCCGTCACGCCTTGGTGCAAAGTGCCTGTCAGGCTGGCGTTCAATCACTACAAACTCCCAGGCGGAAAACCGACCCTTTCGGGTCTTGTCCATCCAGGGCCCGCGTGGGGCAATGCCAACTAGTCCCCGCAGCGAGATCGCCATGTCGTCCTCCATGTTTGAGTTCACCATTCCCGCGCTCTCGCGCGGGCTCCATGTCCTTCTTTCCTATCTCGACGTCATCGAGAACGAGATTGCCGGAGGGCGCCTGGACGAGGCGGTGGTATTCAAGACGCGCCTGGTGCCGGATATGTTTTCGCTGGGCCAGCAATTCCAGACCGCCTGCGATAACGCGAAGAATGGGCCGGCAAGACTGACCGGGCGGAAGGCGCCGTCCTTTGCCGACAACGAGATGACAGCCATCGACTTCCGGGCGCGCGTGGAACGCACATGCGAGTACGTCCACACCTTTACCCCGGCCCACTTCGAAGGCAGCGAAGGGCGCATCATCGACCAGTCGTTCCGCAGGGCCAGCTATGCGATGACAGGCGGAGATTATCTCCGCGCGGTCCTGCTGCCCAATTTCTATTTCCATATCACCATGGCCCACGCCATTTTGCGGCATATGAACGTGCGCATCGGCAAGCTGGATTACTTTGGCGACTTACCGAAGACGGAAATCAAAGCTGACCAGCCAGGTGACTGCTCGGTTCCCAAGGGCCAGCCGATGCGCTTGCTTACGGCAGCTGAGGCATCGGCCTGGATTGCCGCACACGATTTGCCCGAAGACCCCGATACACACGATCCAAAGTCCTTCTACTTCCAGTTCGCGCCCCAGCCCATGGATGTCGACCTGCGCGATGTCATCTGTTCCCTGATGGAGGATTTTGGCCCGTTCACGGGCGGCCTGCTGCGTGTGACCGACTGGATATGGGATGAGGAATACGAGTCCGACCCGACAATCCCCTATCGTGAGGCACAGGGCGAAGCCCGGCCGTTGCTGGAGCTGCCCGGTTTTCTCTTCGGCAAAGACGGCGTGAAAGAGGCGGCCGATCTGCTTGCCCTGGTCATCGAGCACCGCTGGACAGGCCGTTTCTATTTCGACTCCCTGGCGGCGACCCTGCAGCTATGTGAGGGTGATCGCGTCGACGTATATTCGGCCGATGCTGAAATCGAGGAACGGGTGCGTTACCGGCTGATTGAATCCGGTGCCAACTTTACCCTGCCCTAGAAGGTTGGGAACGAACTGCGACGGGCGCTTCAGTGCCGGCGTTCTCTCATACGCAACTCGTCCGTGGTGAATACCGCCTCGGGCACGGCTTCAAGATGCGCCCGGCCGATCGCCTGGCCATTGCCATCGGACAGGCCGTAGGTACGTTCGGTGATTTTCTCCAGCGCCCGGTCGATGGCAATCACCCGCATTTTGACGCGGGCGAGCACGGCTTCGTCGTTGGCCTGCTGTTCGAGCCGGTCACCGTCGTCCACCGCGTCCTGTGGTTCATCTCCGGCAGCCATCTGGAGGGCGTCTTCGTCCACCCCGGCCAGGTCGCCGTCCTTGACAAGCTGCGCGCGAAGGGTAAGCAGACGCTGGCGTTGTCGCTCAATGAAGGCGGCATCCAGGTCGTGGATGGCAGGATTGGTCATGGTGCGCTCCAGGTGAAAAGAACGGTGGAGGATCACCGTTGAAAAAAAATCTCGATTTCACTCGTTGGGGTGAATCGATTCGCATCTTCTCCCGGCACCATCCACTGAACCAGCAATGCACAGTGTGCTGGTTCAGCCGGCAGCCGGGGAGACGATTTGAACGATCACCGGAACGCCTTACTTCTTGAGAACCGGGTAGCCCTGCACATAGGTCCAGTCAGTGGCCTTGGCCGGCTGGTGACACGCCAGGCACTCAGACTTGTATTCCTTGGTGGTCGTGGTGGTGGTGTTGCCCGCGTCAAACCAGGACCAGCCCCAACCATCGCCCCAGAGCTTGGAGTCAGGATGGGAATTCTTGCTGTCCTTGACCATCACGAACCAGCCCTTGAGCGTTTCGGCGTGACTGACAGTACCGGTGGTCATCGGAATCGTGGCGGTCTCGAAAACCTCCTTGACCAATACCGTGCCGTCCGGAAAGTGCCCCAGTTTCTTGTATGCGGCGACGGCACCTGGCGAGGCATACACCGAGTGCATCTGCTTGGCACCGGCGCCCTTGTCAGCAGCGATCGACCACGAACCGAGAAACTGGTAGGTGGTGCGGTAGTCATCGGGAACGTGCAGGTTGCCATGTGCGTCGCTAATGGCAGGCATCGTACCGGCTGGTTTCGCAGCAAAGGCGTTTCCGCCAAAGAAAAGACAAAGCCCCAGGGCGGCGGCAAGAGAATACTTGTTCATGGCTGGAACCTCAGGGGTAAATGGCTTACTGGCAGGTCAGGGATGAGCGCGCGCCCACCACGCCTACTGTCCAATGTAGGCGCGATGCCGGCACGAAGGGTCTTTGAGACATGACGCAAAGTCCTTCTCTTCGCGTCCACGATGTCGACTTCGACAGACTCATGGGTGTACTCGACGTCAACGTCCGCAGTCTCATCCGGATTCCCATGGGCGCAGGCACGCGGGTACTCCTGCCAGCCAGCGATACTGCTGCGGTCTGCTTCTGTCTGAGAGGCACCATCGAGTTGCTTGGCGGTGAACATTCATCGACCGCGCTGCAGCCCGGCACGATGGTTATCGTCCCCTGCGGAAAGGGCGTCATTGTCGACAGTTCCGTTCCCGGCACGGTGGCCCGTGTGCTTGATCTCTCGGCATTGCGATCGGGCACCCTGGGGCAGTCCCACACATCCGTTGGCCAGCCCACCGACGGCGCCGGCGCAGAAGTCATTTGCGGTTACTTCAAGGCGTCTTTCGCCTCGACCATCGACGTATTCGCAGGGGTTCCCTCGCCCATTATCGAAGTGTTCGATGGCGTTTCGCGCGTGGCCGACTACCTGGTTACGGCCGTTGGCGAGCTGGCTGGCCAGGACCTCGGTGTGGCAGCCATGACCACCGCGCTCTTCAAGCAGGTCCTCATCTGCGTTTTCCGCCAGTGCCTCAAATCACCGGGCCAGATGAGCGAGCATGTGCTGTTATTCCGTGATCCGCAGATTGCCCGCGCCTTCGGCGAGATGGCGGCAAGGCCCGGCGCACGCCACACGGTGACGTCGCTCGCCGCGCTGGCAAGCCTTAGCCGGTCGGCGTTCATGGCACGCTTCTCCCAGACCGTCGGACGTACCCCCATGGCCACCCTCCGGGACCTACGCATGCGGCGTGCAGAAACCTTGCTTGCCGCCGAGACATCCGTGCTCGAGCAAATCGCCCATGCCGTTGGTTACGGCAGCCGCTCGGGCTTTGTACGGGCTTTTCGTCAGACCTATGGACGCGATCCATGGCCGGGGAGGGGGTGAAATGACCAACGTAGCAGGCACCATGACCCCGAGCCCAAAAAAACACCGTATCCTCATCGCGGATAGTCACTCGGTCATGCGCGATGGACTGAGGGCTGTCATCGAACAGGATGCAATGTTCGAGGTGATCGCCGAGGCTTCCACCGGCAAGACGGCAGTCGAAGCGTTCGACTACCTGCGTCCGGATGTTGTCCTCATCGACCTGCAGATCCAGGATGCGGAGATCCTGCAGACGGTGATGGAGCTACGGAAAATATCGAACGACGGCGCGCTGATATTGATGTCCACTTATCCGGACGAGTCACGTGTGGAACAAGTGCTTGGCCTGGGGGCGACTTCATGCTTCCTGAAAACGGCTACCGGCGACGAAATCCTGTATGAAATTCGCCTTGCCCTTGATCTTGCTGGGCGCTCGGGCCGTTGAGTCTTTCAGGGATCGAGGAAACCCCGCCGGATGGCAATGGACACCGCGTGGGTGCGGTCGTTCGCATTGAGCTTGGCCAGGATGGCCTTCATTCGGGTTTTGACCGTTTCTTCCGAGAGATTGAGCGTTTCACCGATGGCGCGGTTGCTCTTGCCCTGGGCGGCCAGCCGCAAGACGCCAAGCTCACGCACATTGAGAGGTTCCATCCCCTGGTGTGCGTGGACGTCCTGGATGACCTCCTCGGCAACATGGCGCCTGCCCGACGCCGCCCCCCGCACCGTAGCCACGATTTCCTCACTGGAGGCAACCTTCAGCAGGTAAGAGGTCGCCCCGAGCGAGATCGCCTTGGTAACGCGGGCATCGCCTGGATAGGTGGTCAGCACAATGATGACTGCCGTGGGTACTGCCTGGCGGATCTCGGTGATGGCCACCAACCCATCGACCTTGGGCATCTGCAGGTCGATCAGCGTGACATCGGGGCGGAGCAAGTGGAACATCGAGATGGCCTCCGCGCCATCGGATGCTTCTCCGACCACTTTCATGTCGCGCTCGATTTCCAGGGTCGCCCGCACCCCTGTGCGCATCATGGGGTGGTCATCGGCAATCAAAATGCGGATGATTTTTTCCGGTTTGAACACAAGAAGGTTCATCACTCTTTCGGGTGAGGGGATTATTCCCCTTTTGAGCCGGGAGGCCAAACCCGAAAGAGTGAAGTTCCCTCAAAACGTCAGTCGCTGACCCGGGAAATATCGATACGGTGCATGAGCTGCACTACTTCTTGTTGTGCTTTCTCGTGGTCAGGGCATGACAGGAGCAAATATCGAATGCCATCGGCCCAGAAAAATATGACGTAATCCCCATCAGCATCTTGCTCGATGCTTATTTTACCGATGCGTCTGAACGCCACGTATTCAACGCGATTGGCGTCAATATTCCCATCTGGATCGATTATAGCGAGCTCGATCCAACGGACGGTGTATTTGCTCATGTTGTCCCATCGCATAAGCGTTGATGCTACGTGCGCAACTCGCCCAGTGTCGAGCCTCGATTGGGGTATTCGAGTGGGAGGGGGCGACACTATCCATGCAGGTCCGGTTCTACAATACACCGGTACAAACATTGACTGGAGAGAGTGCAGGATGTTTTCCGTCATCTTTGAGGTGCACCCGGGGTCCGGGCAGTGGGATGATTATCTTGGCAATGCCAGGCTCCTTCGTCCCGAGCTTGAGAAAATCGATGGCTTCATCGACAACATCCGTTACGGCAGCCTGACACGCGAGGGATGGATTCTCTCCTTGTCCGGGTGGCGCGACGAAAAGGCCCTGGTCCGATGGCGCACCAAGGCGGTGCACCACGATGTACAGCAAAAAGGGCGCGACGCCATCCTTTCCGACTACCACCTGCGGGTAGGCCAGATCGTCACCGACACCCATGTGCCCGAAGGACAAAAGCTCACCGAGCAGCGCCTGGACGAAACGGAAGCAGGGCAGGGCACCACGGTAACCCTGGTCTCAGGAAGGCATGGGGCGGGTTGGGTCAAGAAGGTGGGGGCCGACGGTGTGGCGGCCTGGCTCGGATTCGACGCGCACGCAAAGGGACTTCTCGATTGGGATGTATTTGATGCGGTGCTCACGCCTGGCGAAGTCATCCTTCTTCTGTCCTGGAAGACCCGCGATGACGCGGCGGCGTTTGAGGAGTCTTGTTCCATTGATGAGGCTATCCGCACGCGTCGTGTACGGGTGGTGCGTGACTACGGCATGTTCGACCGGCGCGAAGCCCCCCAGTATTACCCCGATGCCCAGGGTCAGCCCACGAAACACAGCTGATGGATGGTGGGGCTGCTCAGCTACAATTGCGCGGTGAACGACCGCGAAGACCTCGGCTACATCCTCACGCGCCATTGGCGGGATACGCGGGACGGCAACGACATCGAGTTGTGGCTCGCGACCGCCGAGGGAGTGCGCCGGGTACTTATCACCGGGCAACGAAGCGTGGCCTTCGTACTTGCCGCGCAGCGCGAGCAGGTGGAACGAATCATCGCCAACCTGCGTGGCGTGGACCTGGCCACGCTACCGATGAAAACTTTCGCGCAGGAGCCTGTGCTGGGCCTCTATACGAAAGGGTACAGGCAGATGCTGGCGCTGGAGAAACGCCTGACCGAGGCTGGCGTGGTTGTCCTGGAAGCCGACGTGCGGCCCGACGAACGTTACCTGATGGAGCGATTCATCACCGCCTCAGTCGCGCTGGGTGTAGACCTTGCCCTCGAACGTGGCACGATCGTCAATCCGCGGCTACGGGCGGCCGCGGGATATCGCCCTTCCTTGAGGCTGGTATCGCTGGATATCGAAACCAGCGCCCACGGCCAGCTGTATTCCATTGCACTTGAGGGATGTGACGATCGCCAGGTCTATATGCTCGGCGATTCCAGGGCGCAGGTGCCGCCCGGCCTCGATTTCAAGCTGACCTATTTCGATGACCGCGCCGGCATCATCATGGCGCTGAACAACTGGTTCCGGCATAACGATCCGGACGCCATCATCGGATGGAACGTCGTGCAGTTCGACCTGCGCCTGCTCCAGGCGTGCGCGGACGAGTGCGGCCTTGTCCTCTCGCTCGGTCGCGGCGCGTCGCCCATCGAGTGGCGCGACCATCGTCGGCGGGAAGGTTACCTGTTCGCATCGATCCCGGGCCGACTGGTGGTGGACGGGATCGAGGCACTTCGTACCGCGTCATGGTCATTCGATTCCTTCAGCCTGGAGAACGTTGCACGCGAGCTACTGGGCGAAGGCAAGGACATCGACGACCCTTATTCCCGTATGGAGGAGATCGAGCGGCGGTTCCATCACGACAAACCTCGCCTTGCGCGTTACAACTTGAAGGACTGCGAGCTGGTTACCCGCATCTTTCACCAGACCAAGCTGATGGACTTCCTGCTTGAGCGGGCCAACACCACCGGCTTGCAGGCTGATCGCAGCGGCGGTTCCATCGCGGCGTTCAGTCACCTGTACCTGCCACGCATGCACCGCCAGGGTTATGTGGCACCGAACGTCGCCTCGCGTTTGGGCGAATCCTACCCCGGTGGCTTCGTCATGGATTCCCGTCCGGGGATCTACGATTCGGTACTGGTGCTCGACTACAAGAGCCTCTACCCGTCGATTATCCGGACCTACCTGGTCGACCCGGTTGGCATGGCCGAGGGTGGCCTGTCGAGCGATCCGTCGGCGACCATACCCGGACCCAATGGAACGCGCTTTTCACGGAGCAAGCATTGCCTGCCCGATCTGATCGCCCAGATGTGGAGCGATCGCGACAAGGCAAAAAAGGAAGGAAACGGGCCACTGTCGCAGGCGCTCAAGCTGCTGATGAATGCATTCATTGGCGTGCTGGGCGCATCCGGCGGACGGTTCTTCGATCCAAAGCTGGTGTCCGCCGTTACGCTACGCGGGCACGAGATCATGCGGCAGACCCGGACATGGGTGGAAGGTAGAGGTTATGCCGCCATCTACGGCGATACGGATTCGATCTTCGTATGGCTTGGCAGGCGGTACAGCGAGGAAGAGGCTGGCAGGATTGGCGGTGAACTGGTCCATTTCATCAATGCGTCATGGCGGGAACTGCTGTGGAACAGCCTCGCGATCGAATGTCACCTGGAAATCGAATTCGACACGCATTACCAGCGGTTTTTCATGCCGACCACCCGAAACAGCGATCAGGGCAGCAAGAAGCGGTACGCAGGGCTCGCCATCGACTCGAATGGACACGAACAGATGGTGTTTCGTGGGCTAGAGACCGTGCGCAGCGACTGGACACTGCTGGCCAAGCGTTTCCAGGGAGGACTGCTGGAACGAATATTCAAGGGTGAGCCCTATGCGGACTTCGTGCGGGAATACGTACGGGATCTGCGCTCAGGCCGGATGGACGACGCGTTGGTGTATCGAAAACGACTGCGCGGCCGGCTCGACTCGTATGACCGGGCAACGCCTCCCCATGTTCGTGCGGCCATCCTGGCCGACGAAAACAACGTTCGCCTGGGCCGCCCGCGGCAGTATCAGGGCGGCGGGTGGATCAGTTACGTCATGACCACGAATGGGCCCGAACCACTCGAAGCGCGCAGATCCACCCTTGACTACGACCACTACCTGCTTCACCAGCTAAGGCCCGTGGGGGATGCCATCCTTGCCCAGATGGGCGATCGCTTCGATGCGTTGTCGTCGCACCAGCCTGAGCTCTTTTGATTTTCGTCTGATAAGCTGAATTCCTTTCTAAATGAATCCGGGATTCATGCGTTCAAAGGACCTCACCTTCCATCATCCGGTGGCCTTCTGGCTGGGTTGCGCGGCGGTGATCGCGGGTGTGCTTGCGCATCTGCCGATGTTCGCCATGGCGGCGCCCATGCACTACCACCTGGTAGGCATGCCGATGGACAACATGATGATCGCGGGCATGGTGCTGGTGCCGCTGGGCGTACTGCTGGCAGCCTACGGACTGATGCCGCGAATCGAACAGATGCGTCGAACGCTGCACGCTGGGCGCAGCCCGCTGCCATTCGATCTTGCCGATAGTGTCCCGCTTAACCGCGAGCACTGGAAACTGGTGACCGTGCTCACCATTGCGCTCGCCGTGGACGTGATGAAACCTGCCACGATCGGCTTCGTGATGCCTGGCATGTCGAGCGAATACGCGATCAGCTCTTCAACGGCCGGATGGCTGGCCCTGTCGGCACTCACCGGTACGGCGGTCGGCTCGATCGTGTGGGGCAGGCTGGGTGATCTGTTCGGCCGCCGCGCCACCATTCTGCTGTCGGCGCTGATGTTCATGGGCACATCCATCTGCGGCGCGATGCCCACTTTCGGCTGGAACCTGGCGATGTGCTTCATGATGGGTGCGGCTGCCGGCGGCATGCTGCCCATCACGTTTACACTGATGGCCGAGACGATCCCCACGGCACATCGCGGCTGGCTGCTGGTAGCGCTTGGCGGTGTGGGTACGTCGGCCGGTTACCTGCTGGCCTCGGGCGCGGCGACGCTGTTCGAACCGACCTACAGCTGGCGGGCGCTGTGGCTGCTCAATCTGCCCACCGGCGCGCTGATCGTGTTTCTCAATCGCTATATTCCCGAATCGCCGCGCTTTCTTGCCCTGGCGGGCCTGGAAGACCAGGCGCGCGCCGTGCTGATGCGATTCTCAGGCGGTGCCAGGGTGGATGTGCCGGAACTGGAACATATCGGCGATTTCACGCCGGCGGACCCGCAGACGGAAAGAACGGGCTTGCGACAGCTTCTGCGCGGCCGGCACGCACGCATCACCCTGGGCCTGGCGACCTGCGCGCTAGCCTGGGGATTGGTGAACTTCGGCTTCCTGCTCTGGTTGCCAGCGAACCTGGTGAAACTGGGTATCGACGCGCACGGCAGCAGCGCATTGCTGGCACGCTCAGCCTTCCTTGCGCTACCAGGCATCGTTGTCGTGGTGTGGTTCTACCAGCGCTGGAGCAGCATCCGCACATTAGTGCTCTTCATTGGCATCACGGCGCTGTCCCTGCTGTTTTTCTTCCTGATCGATCTGGCAAACGTACGCGTCTCTACTGTCACCACCATCGGTACGGTGGCCTTGCTACTAAGCGTCAGCGGGGTCATTGCCACCTTGATTCCGTACGCGGCGGAGATTTATCCGGTGCACCTGCGCAGCACCGGCTCCGGGCTGATCGCCGGCTGCTCGAAGTTCGGCGGCATACTTGGCGCCGGGCTGGGCGTGGCCGGCATGTTCGAACACTTCATGTTGTCAGCGTTGCTGATTGCCGGGCCCATGGCCGTTGCTGGCTGGATGCTGGCGCGCAGCGGTATCGAGACGCGCGGGCACGGACTGGAGGCGATCCAGGATGTACTTACTGCCAAGTGAGCGTGCATAAACTTTGGCAGATGGCGGGCGTCCCCGGCCCCGGCCCGAACTCTTTTGATTCTGGGTGTCCTCAAGGAGCTCGTCGAGCACCATATCGAGGAAGAGGAGAAAGAACTTTTCAAACAAGCCAAGGGGCTGTTGGACCCGTCGACCCTGGCTTCGCTCGGCGAAAGCATGGCCCAGCGCAAGGAAGAAGTGCTTACCCAGCTGAAAGCGCGCCCGGGCTGATGACCGTGTCGGTTCGGTGATGGCGCCTTACGCATCCCATGACCAATGGAACTGGCACGCGCCGCTGGAACGTCGAAACAATGGGCACTCGTTCAAAAGCCGAGCCAGCGCAAGATGCTATTGCCATTCCATTTGTCGTTCGTCGTGCCCGACAAGCATGAATCAAAGCGCTTCTACCTTGAAGTACTGGGGTGTTCCCTGGGGCGGGACAATGAAAACTGGTATGACATCATTTTCTTTGGTCACCAATTAACCATTCACCAGGCCGATGAAAAGCTGGCGGCGTTCAAGATCGATCATTTCGGCGCCATTTTAAGCAAGGAAGAATGGGAGTCGGTGCTTGCAAGATGCAAGGAGCATTCGACGCGATTCATGCTGGATCCCATGATCAAGGATGAGGGCACGGACGATGAGTATGGGAAATTTGTCGTCGAAGACCCCAGCGGAAACGCCCTGGAATTCAAATACCATTTGAATTTCGCAAAAACTGTGGCGCAGGTAAAAGCCTAAGAAGGTGTTCGACGCCACCTCCAAACGTGCAACTATCCGTCCCGCGCAGCCCGGGCACCTTGATGTTGTCGCGGACATCTGGCATCAAGGCTGGATGGAGGTTCATCACGGCCACGTACCTGATGTCTTGCTGGCGCATCGCCAACCCACCGACATTCGCGTGAGGGCGGCTGAGCAGATCAATAACACCTACGTTGCCCAGCTAGGCACGGAAACGGTGGGCTTCATCGTTGTCCACGATGATGAAGTTGAGCATCTCTATGTCGCCCCGGGTGCACGAAAGATGGGCATTGCCGACCTGCTTCTGGCACATGGCGAGTCCCTGATCTCGGCACACAGCACGGTAGCCTGGTTGGCCGTGGTTCCGGGAAATGCCCGCGCACGGCACTTCTATGAACGCAGCGGTTGGAGCAACATCGGCGAGTTCATACAGGCGGCACGAATCGCCGGGGGAACTATTGCCGTCCCCGCGCTGCGTTACGAGAAACCATTACGCCAACTCCCCATGAATGATCTCCGATGCCTAAATCGCTCGTAGTACTTTTCGCGTTGCTGTTGGCGTCGCCTTTCGCGTGGGCCACGGACAGACAGCAGGACAGCAAGGCAGATGTCATCGAACTGGAGCCCTACCTTGGCGTGCTGTGGTCTTTTCACGCACGGCTCGGAGACCACGAAGGCCTGTTCCTTCTCGATACCGCCGGCGGCTTGACGGTCCTGACGCCCAAGGCGGCCACGATGGCCGGGTGCAAGCCCTGGGGAACACTCACCGGCTTTCGCATGAGGGGCGACCGAATCGATCTGCCGCGCTGCGACAACGTTAAGTTAAGCGTTTCCCATCTTCAGCTGCACGCACCCGTAGCGGGCATCTGGGACCTCATGGCCAAGGTGCCACCCGGTTCTCCCGAACTGATGGGATCCGTCGCGCTGGACTCTTTCGCCGGCCGCGTGGTCACGCTCGACCTGGCTCACCGGCAGCTGATCATCGAGTCTCCCCGCAGCCTTGCCCAACGGGTTACCCACGCGCGCGAGGTGAGCGTCCACTACAGCCGTGAGATCGAAGGCATGGCATTGACGCCCTTTGTGGGCGTGAAAGGCCGGTCGGGAACCCTCTGGATGGAACTGGATTCAGGCAGCGATGGCGGCGCGGTGATCAACCGTCACATCGCCGGCGAACTCGGCCTGGATCCATCGATCAAAGGAGGGCAGGATGTGTCGACGACCCTCAACGGAGGTGTGGCCCTCAAGACCCGGGCGCATGTCGATGACCTTATCTACGACGGCAACATCGGGATACCCACACTTTGCCGCTGGATAGTTACGTTTGACCTCAAGGCAGGACGCCTGTGGATCGAAGAATGATCAAGCAGGTCAATTTTCACTGCGTAGGCTGTGGCGCATGCTGCAGGGGCCGGCATGTTCCCTTGACGCTGGGAGAGGCTGAAGCGTGGCTTCGCCGGGGACATCGCGTGTCGATCCTGTTGGAAGCCTTCGCTATTCAGGAGGGCCAGGGTGACATGGCTCGCTACCGGCACGATGCGAGCCGTGGTGCCTCCGTCAGATCTGGAAATATCGACATTTGTGTCATAGCGATCTTTGCCGCTGACATCACCGCTGGCTGCCCTAATCTTGGCGAAGGCAATGCCTGCCAGATTTATCAGGATAGGCCACTGGTATGCCGAATCTATCCCCTGGAGATCAATCCCTTCACCACCTTCGGGACCGACCAGAAGGATTGCCCCCCTGAGGCATGGGATGCATCGCAAGGCGAGGAAGTGATACAGGCTGACGGCCAGTTAATTCCTTCCATCAAGCAACTGGTCGAAGCCTCTCGTCGTGCCGACCAGTCGGAGGCTTTGACAAAGGTACGGATCTGCGAGGAATTGGACCTGCGGGTTACCGCATGGAAGGGTTGCGGCTTTGTCATCCATAAGCCAGATGCGGACGACTTGATGGCGGCCATCAGCCGTGCATCGGCACTTCAACCATCGTCAGCAAAACCATGGTCTGTACGAGTTCACGGACAAAGGCTCACCGACAAGCTTCGCCAGATGCAAGCCGAGCTATATCCAGAAGATGGGGATCACCGCCATTTGTACATTCCCATGGTGGCGGCATGACACCCGTGACATAACGAATCGGGCGAATGAACGATGCGGGCACTTCCAGCCCGAGGACCCCGGTCGCACGTGGGGGAGGGGGCGACCGGTCGTCGCGAGCATGAGGATGCACAGGCTGTGCTCGCGTGACTGTCGCAAAGGACCCGCCGTACGGCTAATCTGTGCCGCATGCGCGCCAAGCCCAACGCCCAGCCCAACCAGAGCCTTATCGACGGCATTCGCACCTTGCAGGCCCTGGCTTCGGCACCCGAGCCGGTACGCTGCCGCGAACTGGCCCGACAACTGGGCGCCGACACGACACGGATCAACAGGCTGCTGAAGACGCTTGCCTATATGGGCATCGTCAGGCAGACCTCCGATCGCAAATATGCGCCGGGGCCCGGCATGCACGTGCTGGCCGCGCAGAGCCTGTTCGCCTCCGGCCTGATCCGGCGCGCGTTGCCCGAGCTTGAGCGTCTTCGCCGCTTCGGCCATACCGTGGCGATGGGCGTGCTCTGGAACGATAGCGTGAGTTACCTGTTCCATGCGCCGCCAGGAATTGAAGCGGCCCGCGGCCTCGGACGCATCGGCGTGCTTCCCGCCACCACCAGCGGGATCGGCATCGTGCTGCTCTCGCAGCTGCCCGACGATGAGGTTCGTGAGCTCTATGCGAACCGCGACATCCCGATGTTCCCGGAAGGCGTGGACAGCTTGCTCACCACGCTTTCAGTCACCCGCGCACAGGGCTTCGCCCGCGTGCACGTGGCCGACGAGCGTGACCACCACATCGTGGCGGTGGCGACAGGTGCACCCGTGGTCGCGGGACTGGCGATGTCGGGGTGGATTCCCGAAACAGCGACCACCGAACTGGTCGAAGCGCTACGCGGTGCGGCGCTCGCGATCGGCTGACACGTTCCATGGCAGCGATTGACGTGTTGCTATATTAGTAATACGGTCCAGCGTTCGTGATGAGGGGCGCATGGCATGATTGAAAATGGAGAAGCCACGCGGCCGGGGAAGTTGCGTTGGGCGTTGCTGGCCCTCCTTTTTGTCTCCACCGTGATCAATTACCTGGACCGGCAGGCGCTGTCGATCCTGGCCACGACCATCCAGCTGGACCTGAGCATCACCGATGCGGCCTACGCGCACATCGTGCAGATGTTCCTCTTCGCCTACACACTTGCTTATCTGCTGGCCGGACGGATCACCGACTGGCTTGGCTCGCGCATGGCCCTTGCACTGTTCGTCGCCTGGTGGTCGGTGGCCAACCTGATGACCGGCATGGCCCGCAGCGCGTTCGAGCTCGGTGCCGCGCGCTTCGCGCTTGGGCTGGGTGAGCCGGGCAACTACACGGTTGGCTCCAAGGTCGTGTCAGAACGCTTCCCGCCGACGCAACGCGGCCTGGCTCTCGGTATCTACACGGCTGGCGCGATGGTCGGCGCGACGCTGGCTCCGCCGCTGATCGGCGGCGTGGCCCTGGTGTATGGCTGGCGCTGGGCGTTCGTGATCACCGGTGTGGCAGGGCTGTTCTGGCTGGCCGGCTGGCTGTGGATCCATCCGCGCGAACCGCGCCCGGTCACGCTACCTGGCGCGAAGAGCGAAGGCATGGTGTGGGGGCAGTTGTTGCGGGACCGCACGCTCTGGCTGCTGGTGCTCTCCCGCGCCGTGGCCGATCCTGTCTGGTACTTCTACCTGTTCTGGTTTCCCAAGTACCTCAATGATGTTCGTGGCATGACACTGGCCGCGGTGGCATCCATGGCGTGGGTGGTGTACCTGGCAGCGGACGTCGGCAGCGTGGGGGGCGGGGCCATCTCCAGCGCCATGGTGAAAAAGGGTATGGCGCCCGCGCGCAGCCGCCTGATCGCCATGGCCGGTGCCGCCATGCTGGCGCCGGTGGGCATGCTCGCCGCGGCGCATCCGGCGATACCGATCCTGTTCGCGATCGGCTCGGCGGTGACCTTCGCCCACCTGGTGTACCAGATCAACATCAGCACGCTTGTCGTCGATCTCTATCCCAGTCGCAATATCGCCACCGTTTTCGGGATCATCGGCGCAGGCAGTGGCCTGGGCGGCATGTTGTCCGCGCAGGTGGTGGGTAGCCTGGTCACGAGCGGTCATTTCGATCACTGCTTCGTGATCATGGCGTTCCTGCATCCGATTGCCTTCGCCGTTGCATGGCTGGGCGTGAAGCTGGCGCCGCGTTCACCGGCGACCGCAAACACGGTGCTGGGTCAGGAAACGAGTTCGGCGTAATTGAAGAAGCGCTTACCAGGCCGGGCGCCCAGACCCGGGCCGGTCGGCAGGCTGTAATGGCCGTCGGCATAGCCCATGTCGGTATCGAGCAGTTCAAGCGACCGCGCGAATACCGAGTGCTGCCACTCGTGCCGCCATAGCCCCGGCAACGTCGCCGACGCATGCAGGCTGGCGGCGAGGAAGAGGCCCGCACCAATGGTGGCGTGCGGCGCCGTGGCGACACCATGGGCCTCGGCCAGCGCATTGATGCGACGAAACTGGGTGATGCCCGTGTGCCCCATTTCCGGCTGGATGAAGGCGACACTGCGCAGGTTCAGGCGAAGGCGTGCCTCGTATTCGGTGTACCACTCTTCACCCGCGGCAATCGGCGTGGGCGAGCGTTCGGCGAGCCATGCCAGTCCGTCGATGTCTTCCGGCTTCACCGGCGCCTCGGCGAAGAAGGGACGATATTCGGCCATGCGCTCGATCAGGGCGAGCGCTTCGGAGGGCGAGAATTTCCAGTGCAGGTCGACCATGATGATCGCTTGCTCACCCAGCGCGGCACGCAGCGCGGCGACTTCCTCGACGATGCCTTCGCTGCTGACCACCGCATGGATCTTGAAGGCGTCATGGCCCTGGGCGTGAAACTGCCGTGCCATGTCGACGCGACCGTCCAATGTCGAGGCGGGAAGCCCGGAGAGATAGCCGGGTATGCGGTCGCGACGGCGCTCGCCGAGCATCTGCCACAACGGCACGCCGTGCGCGCGGGCACGAAGGTCCCACAGGGCGATGTCCAGCGCCGTGATCGCATCGACATGGAAGCCGGAGGTGCAGCCCCGCACGCGCATCAGCCCGTAGAGGTCGTCCCAGATGCTTTCCACGTCCTCCGGGTGGCGCCCGATGAGCTCGGGCACGAGCAGATCGTTGATGATCTCGGTGGTCGCCCGGGGTGCACAGATGCCATAGGTCTCGCCCCAGCCTTCGCTGCCGTCAGTGCAGGTGACGCGGACGGCGATGGAGCGATCCACCGATGGGTAGATGGTCCCGTTACCGTGGCGCACGACGTAGCCGCGCGAGTTCACCCGCTCGCCCGGGCCCAATGGGCCAAGGTAAGGCGTATCGCGCGGCACGGTGACGATGAAGGTTTCGACGTTGGCGACGGCGCTGTTCATTGGGGCATTCTCGCTTGTTCGCCGGGGTAACTGTCCAATGGCAGCAGGTCCGCGATGCGGGCTAGCAGGGCGTCCAGTTCACGCAGGTCCCACCGGTCGAGCGCCGGGCCGGGCGCCCGGACGTAGTCGCTGCCGATCATTCCCCGGCGTAACAGGATGGCCTTGGTCAACCGCCAGCGGAACACCGCCTGCATGCTAAGCAAGGGCAACGTCCGCTCGAAGAGGTCACGGGCACTGTCCACGTTACCGCTGCGGTAGAGGGCGAGCATCTGGACATGGACCTCCGTGACCTCGCAGGCAGGCATCGTGCCGGTAGCACCCCGCTGCAGTTCGTCGATGATGTAGCGGGCACCCGCACCGCCAAATACAGCCTCCACGCCATGACCGGCTTCCGCGGCGAGGGCCGTGATGCGATGGCCTGACGGCTGGGTTTCTTCCTTGGCGTAGCGAATGCCCTTGACCGCGCGTGCCAGCGCGGCGACCTCGGTAACGCCCAGGCCAACACCCAGTGGCGCGGGCGCATTTTGCAGCATGATGGCAAGGCCCGTCGCAGCATGGATATCGTTGAAGTAACGCGCCATTGCGTCACCATCACCAGCGTGCGCGTGTGGCGTGAGGATCATCGCAGCCACCGCACCGGCATTGGCCCCCGCATGGGCAAGGCGAATCGCCACGGCCGCATCGGCATGACTGGCACCTACGATAAACGGCACGCGGCCACCGATCCATTGGCCAAGCGAAGCGGTGACCTCCAGGCGTTCGTCGACCGACAGCATGTCGTACTCGCTCGCCAAACCAGGAAACACCACGCCGGCCGCGCCGGCCGCAACGATGTACTCAAGGACATTGCGCGTACCGCCGAGATCGAGCGCGCCACCGGATTCGAAGATCGTCGGCAGTATGGGAAAAACACCTGCGAGTGGAGTCATTGCGCGAATGTCCTCGAGCGTGTCGGTGGTCAAGAAATGCTGCTCTGCAGCAGTGATCGTCTTGTGCGGGTGCCCTTGCAAGCTCATCTATATTGCTATAATAGTGACGATAAGCCAAGCAAAACATGCCGCGAGCGACGGGGAAAGACAGTGGGGTCGACGGGGGTCGATCACTTCCCCAGGCTCACCACCGAAGGGGGAGGAATAACAACCATGGCTCTTACTCGTCGCACCATCCTGTCGACCCTGATCGCGCAAGTGCTCTTCGCATCTGTTCCCGCCGTCGCGCAGACGAGCAGCGACAACAACATCGGGGCGACGGCACAGCCGCCGCCGACCCAGCCAGGGAGCACACCGCCGCAACCGGACACGGTGGATCTGCAGGGCGTCACCGTCTCGGGCATCCGGCAGAGCCTGGAAAAATCACGTGACCTCAAACGCGATTCCGCCCAGATCGTCGATGCGATCGTGGCTGATGACATCGGCAAGCTCCCGGACACCAACGTCGCCGAATCGCTCGGTCGAGTGGCCGGCGTGCAGCTGGAGCGTGGTCTGGGGGAGGGCAGCAGCGTGCTGGTTCGTGGCCTAAGCCAGAACGTGTACCTGTACAACGGGCGCGAGATATTCGATGCCACGGGGCGTGGCGGCAATGGCCTGGACCAGCTCAACACGTCCACCTACGGCCTGTTGACGCTGGTGCCGTCGGAGCTGATCTCGCAGCTCTCGGTCACCAAGCTCGCCAGCGCCGACCAGCTTGCCGGCGCGCTTGGCGGCATCATTGATATCCGGACGCGCATGCCATTGAACGCCGGCGGCGACCAGAACGTCGTCAGCGTGTCGGGCACGTACAGCAAGCTCGCCCGCAAGGGTGGCGGAGACGGCTTCGCGCTGCTTTCCGGCCACACCGATGACAACCGCCTGGGCGCCATGATCGCCGCTACGTACAGCCATGGCACCGTGGTGCAGCAGGGCCTGGATACGTTCTCCGGCTACGCCGCGTTCAAGGATCCATCGACACCCACCGTTACGCGCTATGGCAGCACCGACACGCGTGCGCAGAACATCCAGGACGACCGCACCAAGAAAGGTGTGAGTGCCATCGTGCAGTGGCGCCCGGCGCCCGGCGTGGAGATCGTGGCCGATACGTTCTATTCGAAACAGACCGCGGATCGTGATCGCTACTGGCTGGCCTTCAACCCCAGCGCGGGCTTGAGCAACGCGGTGTATTCACCGAACAACATCCTGGTAGCAGGCCGCTCCACCAGCCCTATCCAGGCCAATACCGAGGTTGCCGACATCGATGCCGATGTGTGGTCCACCGCGCTGCGCGCTTCGTTCAGGGCGGGCGAGCACCTGGACGGCTCGGCTGAGGTTTCCTTCGACCGCTCGAAAGCGGAGTACCACCAGAACTACATCCGCCTGCAGCCGGTGGCCGGCGTGAATTCCGTCATCGACTACGACCTGCGCAAGGGCGACTTCGGCAGCTTCAATGTCAGCGGCGTGGATCTTATCGATCCCTCGCAGATGCGCCTGTCGATCCTGTTCGACAACGACTACCGCGCCAAGACTGATGCCCCCGCCGCCCGCACCGACTGGACCTGGACCTTCGACTCCGACCATATCCAGTCGCTGGACTTCGGCGCCCGCGTCACCTCGGTC
This sequence comes from Pinirhizobacter sp., assembly GCF_036499745.1. NCBI lineage: Bacteria > Pseudomonadati > Pseudomonadota > Gammaproteobacteria > Lysobacterales > Rhodanobacteraceae > Pinirhizobacter > Pinirhizobacter sp. Next base: position 50,640 of record NZ_DASYDG010000012.1, on the reverse strand, counting down.
CGCAGCGACCAGGATCCACTGCGCGCCGATATCCGTCCGACCAACGGCATCCCGGCAAGCTCCCTAAGCGACTTCCTGCGTGTCTACACCAACGATAATTTCATGAAGGGGGAATTCGACGGCCTGCCGCGCAGTTACCTTGGCAGCTACCGTTCGGTATTCACCGGTTGCGACGCTTTCACCGGCTTCCCGTCCATCAGCCAGAATTCGCAGTGCCTGGATGGGCGCAACAATGCCCTTGCCTATGCGGGTACCTTCAGCATCGACGAAGACTTCTACGAGGCTTATTCGAAGGTCGACTGGGCCTTCGAGGCCGGCTCCATGCCGATCTCGGGCAACTTCGGCGTCCGCTACGTACAGCGAGAGCTCGATTCATCGGGCAACCTGCTTTCGGGTTCGGGCGCTCCCATTCCGACCGACTACCGCAGCACCAGCCGAAACTGGTTGCCGTCCGCGGTTGCCAAGTGGGAGATCACCGACAAGCTTCTGTTGCGCGGCGGCGCGGCGAAAGTGGTGGCCTTCCCGAATACCGAAGACCTCAACAACGGCGTGACGTTGAACAATAATGCCGTGTTCGATAACGGGGTGCAGATCACCCCAGGCACGGGCAGCGGCGGTGCGCCGGCACTGAAACCGTTCAAGGCGAGCCAGTACGACCTGTCGCTGGAGTACTACTACAACGATACCGGCATGCTGTCGGCCGGCGTGTTCTACAAGGACATCTCCACCTTCATCGTGCAGCAGCAGAGCATCGAGAATTACGGCGGTGTCAGCTACTTCATCAATCGCAAGGTCAATGGCGACCAGGCCACGGTGAAGGGTGCAGAGCTCCTGGCCCAGGTGCCGTTCACTTTCCTGCCCGATCCCCTCAACGGCTTCGGCATGGTGGCGACCTACACCTATATCGACTCAAACACGCCCATCAAGGACGTGACAGGCTCCTCGCTGACCTTCCCGGGCCTGTCGAAGAACAACGCCAACCTCATCTTCTACTTCGAGAAGGGACCTTTCAGCGCCCGTGTTGCGTACAACTGGCGCAACCAATACCTGGTGGCCCTCTCCGCTGCCAACACCGGCATCTACAACGACACGTATAAAGACCTGGCAGCATCGGTGACCTACAACTTCACCGACAAGATATCGGTGCAGCTGCAGGCCTCGAACCTGCTCAACAGCCAGCAGCGTACCTATGACGGCAGCACCGAAGGTTTGCGCACCAATGTGGTATATGGCCGTAACTACATGGGCACGCTGACCTGGCGGTTCTGACCATGCCAGGTATGCGCAAACGGGGAGAAGGCGGTTGAGCGGCAAGGCATTGGCAGGAAGGGTGGCGATCGTCACGGGAGCGGCGAGCGGGATCGGCCTCGCGGTGGCGCGACGTCTGCGCGAGGAAGGCGCGGCGGTGACAGGCATGGACCTGAAGCCGTCGGGGGATGTGGCCCTGTCGCTCGAAGTGGACCTGCGTGACGACTCCGCGGTGCGCCAGGCGGTGGAGGCCTCGGCGCTGGTGCAAGGCGTGGCCACCATCCTGGTGCATTGCGCGGGGATCAGCCCGCCGGGCTCGATCCTGGAGTCCGACGACGCGCTCTACCGGGAAACGTACGACGTGAACGTACTGTCCGCCGTGCGTCTGCTTCGTCATGCCATACCTGCCATGCGTGATGCCGGCGGCGGCTCGGTGGTGCTCACATCATCCATCAACGCCCGCTTCGCAACGCCCACGCTTGCCGCCTACGCGGCCAGCAAGGCGGCCCTGGAATCGCTGACCCGCACGGCGGCGCTTGAATTCGCACCGTGGCAGGTACGTGTCAACGCCATCGCACCGGCATCCATCGACACGCCCCTGCTACAGGGTTCATTCGAGCGCGACGCCGATCCGCAGGCGGCCCGGTTACGCAACATCGCGCGCCATCCGCTGGGGCGGCTCGGCACCGCCGAGGATGTCGCGAACCTCGCTGTGTTCCTGGCGGGCGAGGAAAGTGCATGGCTCACCGGCGGCCTATTCCCGGTGGATGGCGGCGCGTCGGTGACGCGTCGCTGAGGGGACATGATGGGAAGTGATTTCATAGCGATCAACTGGGGCAGTTCCAATTTTCGTGCCTTCCTGCTCGACCACACCGGACATGTGCAAGACGCCTTCGCCGAACCTGCGGGCATCGCCTCGCTCGATCGCGACGGCATGGCGGCGCAGATCGAACGCCTGCTGCGACGCTGGCCCGTGGCATCCACCCTCTACGCCTGCGGCATGGTGGGATCGAATGTGGGTTGGGAGGAAGCCGGTTATGCCCAGTGCCCGATCGGCGTGGAAGACCTCGCCGCGAACCTGCATCCAACGACCATCGCAGGACGCACGATGCATATCGTGCCGGGCCTGGCTTGTCGTCGCGCGGGCGACGGGGCACCGGACATCATGCGAGGTGAGGAAGTCGAGCTTTTCGGCCTGATGCGCGCAGGCCGTCTGCCCCGCGACGGCGTGGTGGCGTTGCCGGGGACGCACAGCAAATGGGTGCGCGTGGTGGAGGGAAACGTCATGGAATTCATGACGGCGATGTCGGGTGAGATCTTCGACCGGCTCACGGCAGCGGGCATGCTCAGTTCCATCGTTGCGGCGCCGGCCAGCGTCGGTGATGCCTTTACCGCTGGCGTGCTATCCGGGGTTGAAGGCGCCCTGGGCCTGGGCACGCAACTGTTCGGGGTGAGGGCACAAGTGATGCGCAACGACCTCGCGCGTGACGATGCGGCCTCGTACTTGCGCGGCCTGTTGATCGGCGCGGAGATCAGCGATGCCCGCTCGCTTTACCCGCTGGGCCCCGACAATAAGGTCACCCTGGTCGGTACCCCGGTCGTCTGCGCACTCTACGCCGAAGCACTCGCCGTGCTGGCGATACCGTCGGTCACTATCGACGCGGCGGATGCCACGACGCAGGGTTTTGCAGCGCTGCATGCCGCAACGGGCGTCATGCAGGCATGAGCACCGTCAGCCTGGTCGCCCAGCCTTATGCGCTGGTCGGCGAGTCGGTGCGGATGGACGGCGATGACGTGCTATGGCTCGATCCGCCGCAACGTCGCTTGCTGCGCTGGTCACCCTCGGACGGCAGCCTTTGCGAGATCGCATTAGCCGTCCCGATCTGGTCGCTTGGGCGGCGGCCTGATGGATCCTGGGTAGCCGCCGGCGAGGAGGGTTTCCACGTGATCGACGTGTCGACGGGAGCCCTCTCCGCAGGGCCGCCGGCACCATTGGCTCCGGGCTGCCGTCTTAACGACATGACCATCGATGCGCAAGGCGGCCTGTGGGCCGGATCGATGCATCGGGGGCTGTTGTCGGGCCGGGGTGCGCTCTACTACGCGCCCGATGCCCACGCGAGCGTGACCCGGGTGGCCGACGGTCTTGGTGTTGCCAACGGGATGGCCTTTCGCGACGGGGGTACGACCTTGCTGGTGGTCGATACCCTGTCCCGAACGCTATTGGCTTATCCACGCGAAGGCGTGTCGGTGCTCGCCGAGCCCTTCGTGATCACCGACTTCCTCGCCATTCCGGGCAAGCCCGACGGCATGGCGATCGACGCCGAAGGATGGGTCTGGGTCGCCATGTGGGGAGGCGGATGCATCGTTCGCCTGGCTCCGAATGGAGCGGTGGAACAGATGATCACGTTGCCCGCGCCGCACGTGGGCAGCCTTGCCTTCGATGGTGACGGGAAAGCCTATGTCGGAACCTCGCGTGCCCGGCTCACGGATGCCGCGATCGAGGCGAATCCCGGTTCAGGTGGGTTGTTCCGGGTGAGGGTAGGGGAGTGACCGGCTGCTATTTCCGGCTGGCCACGCGAACGGAACATCATTGAAGACTCCGGGTCAGAAATGATAGCGGGCAATCATTGACACCAAAATGGTAGCGTGATATCACACTACGGCAACGGGATACCCGTTTCACGTGGGGGACGTGTCGTGGACTATTGCTGCTTGCCGTACAGTCGCCGAGCTATTTGCTTCGCCATCGCCGTGGGGCTGGCGATTCCGCTTTCCGCGAATGCCCAGACTCAGGAAAGTACCCCGGGAGAGGTGTCCACGACCCAGCTCGGCACGGTCATCGTGACGGCCAACAAGCGCGATGAGCGCCTGCAGGATGTCCCCATGGCGGTATCGGTTTTGACCGAAACGCAGCTTGATCGCCAGAACGCCACGAGCTTTGCCGACTACGCCACGCAGGTGCCCGGGCTAAACACGGTTTCAACGGGGCAGGGCTGGACGCAGTTGGTTTTACGCGGCATTACCACCGGCAGCCATCAGCCCAATGCGACCGTCGGTACCTACATTGACGACACGCCTTACGGTTCCAGCACGATCTACGCGGCCGGCAGCATGCTGACGCCGGACATCGACCCGAGCGACATCGAGCGTATTGAAGTGCTGCGCGGCCCGCAGGGCACGCTTTATGGATCCAATACACTCGGTGGACTGATCAAGTTCGTCACTACGCCGCCAGATACCACGCAAGCCAGCGGTCGCATAGGCTTCGACGTCAACAGCGTGGCCGGGGGCGGCAACGGCTTCGGCGCGCATGCCATGGCCAATATCCCGTTGGTGGCCAATACGCTTGGCCTGCGCGTGAACGCCTACGAACGCACGGATCCGGGCTACATCGATAACGTCAACACCGGCAAGAACGAAGTGAACGAGGCCAAGGTGCGCGGCGCACGCGCGCAATTACTTTGGACACCCAGCGACAAGGTATCGGTGCGTTTTTCGGCGTTGGCACAGAACCTGACCAGCGATGGTCTTGCCAATGGCGGGATCGATCTCGATCCCAATACGCTCCGGCCCGTCTATGGATGGGACAAGCAAAACCGCGCGGCCGGCACGGGCACGTTCAAGGTGAAGTACCGGCTGTATGACCTTTCGGTCAGCGACGACATGGGCTGGGCCAAGCTTATCTCCACCACCAGCTACGGCACCTTGCGACTGAACGAGAGCCAGGACATCACCAACCTGTTCGGATCGGTGCTCAACTCGATCTTCAGTCTGCCCAACGGCGGGTACGCGGAGGTCCAGCCCATTTCCCTTAACAAGGTGACTCAGGAATTGCGTCTGCAATCGCCCGCCGACCAGACCTGGGAGTGGCGCACGGGCCTGTTCTTCACACACGAGCACACCGTGGATGGCCAGGACATCACCAGCTTCGATTTCAACACCGGTACGCCGATCGCCTTGCCAACGCTGGGCAACGTGTCAGTGGGGCCTGCCATCTTCAAGGAGTGGGCAGGCTATGGCGACCTGACCTGGCACGCCACGTCGCAGTTCAGCATCCTGGTGGGTGCGCGCTATAGCAGCGACAAGACCACGTACTCGCAGACCACGACGGGCCTGCTCACCGGTGATACCGCATTTACCACCCGCAGCAGCGATCATCCGGTCACCTACCTGTTCAATCCTAGCTATAAGTTCTCCGAAGACATCATGGCCTATGTGCGTGTCGCCTCCGGCTTCCGCCCAGGCGGCGCCAATGTGGGTGTACCACCCGGCCTGGGTGCGCCATTGACGTTCGATCCGGACCGGCTCACCAACTACGAAGTGGGCCTGAAGACACTGATGCTCGACAAGCGCATGAGTGTCGAGCTCAATGCGTTCTACATCGACTGGTCGAAGGTGCAGCTCACATCCACCGCGGGTGGTTTCAGCTTCCTGGGCAATGGCGGCAAGGCCACCAGTAAGGGCGTAGAGGCGAGCTGGCGATATCACGCGGCACGCGGACTTACCCTGTGGGCCAACGCCACCTATACCAACGCCAGGCTCGCGCAGGACAACCCGCCCGGCGGCGTCTATGGCCTGAAGGGCAATCCGCTGCCCTATGTGCCGAAGTGGAACGCCAACCTCGGCGTGGACTACACCTTCCCGATGGGTACGTGGTCCGGCTTCCTGGGTGGCAATTTCAGCTACGTTGGCCGCCGTGCAGCGGAGTTCAACACCGTCCCGTCGCCACGCTACTTCCTGCCAGGCTATAACAATATCAACTTGTACGCCGGCGCCGGCGTGGACAACTGGACGTTCAAGATCTACGTCAAGAACCTGGCGAACAAGCACGGCATCACCTCGGTGTGGCCGGAGACGCAAAGCTCCATTGCCAGTCCCTTCAACGCCACCTTGCAGACGCCACGCACGGTTGGCGCATCTGCCACCGTTGATTTTTGACGACATGACAGGCCGTGCATTGCCCGTAACATTGACCACACACATCGACCCGCTGCCGCTGAAGCAGCCCTTCCGCATCACCGGCTATACATTCACCGCGTGCAATGCGCTGGTCGTGACCCTGCGCAGCGGCGAGCACACCGGCCGGGGGGAAGGGCTGGGTGTCTACTATCGGGACGACACGCCCGCCTCGATGCTTGGACAGATCGAAGCGCTGCGGGACATCATCGAAGGCGGCGTGACGCGCGAGCAGGTGTTGAGCCTGCTGCCAGCCGGTGGTGCCCGAAATGCCCTGGACTGCGCGCTGTGGGACCTGGAGGCAAAGCAAAAGAACATGCCGGTGTGGCAGCTGGCCGGCGTCGCCGAGCCACGACCCCTGATCACTACCTACACGTTGAGTGCCGAGGCGCCAGACGTGGTGGAGGCCATGGCTCGCGATCTTCCTGGCGTGCGGGCCGTCAAGCTCAAGCTGACCAACGACCATCTCAACGCCGAACGTGTCAGGGCCGTGCGGGCTGCGTGTCCTGACGCCTGGTTGATGGTGGACGCCAACCAGGGATTCACCCGTGTAGACCTGGACGCGATGCTGCCTGCCTTCGTGGCAGCACGCGTGGCCGTCATTGAGCAGCCATTCCCGATCGGACAGGAAGCATGGTTCGATGGCATTGAATGCCCCATTCCGTTCGCCGTCGATGAAAGCGTGCAGGACCGCAACGACCTGCCAAGGTTGGTAGGCCGGGTACAGGTCATCAATATCAAGCTCGACAAATGCGGTGGCCTGACCGCCGGGCTTGCGCTGGCGCGCGAAGCAAGCGATCTTGGATTCCGGCTGATGGTCGGTAACATGGGGGGCTCGTCATGGTCGATGGGGCCAGCCTTCGTGCTTGGGTCGCTGTGTGCGGTGGCGGATCTGGACGGACCGATGTTCATCCGCGCCGACCGCGACCCGGCCGTGAGCTATTCCGACGGACACGTGTGGTGTCCTGATCAAGTGTGGGGTGGCCCACATAGCGTTGCGGCATAGGGTTTATCCATGGGGCGGTCCAATATGTCTGCAGCAACCCCGGTGTCAGGCGAGCGCACGTTCCTTGGTCATCCAAGGGGTCTGACCGTCCTGTTCCTCACCGAAATGTGGGAGATGTTCTCCTTCTTCGGCATGCGCGCGCTGCTGGTGTACTACATGACCAAGCGCCTGCACATCGGCCAGGAATATTCGTCGCTCATCTACGGTGTTTATGCGGCGCTGATCTATTTCACGCCTATGGTTGGTGGGTGGGTTGCGGATCGTTGGCTAGGCAAGCGCCGGGCGGTCGTGATCGGCGGGGCCACCATGGCCCTGGGCCACTTCATGATGGCGTCCGAGCCGCTGTTTTACCCCGCGCTGATCACCATTGCACTGGGCAACGGCCTTTTTCTGCCGTGCCTTGCCAGTCAGATCGAAGGGCTTTATCGCCATGGCGACCCACGTAGCAAAAGTGCCTACAACATCTACTATGTGGGCGTGAACCTCGGTGCGTTCATGGCGCCATTGGTCTGCGGCTTTCTTGGCGAAGCCTATGGCTGGCATTGGGGTTTCACGGCAGCGGGCGTAGGCATGCTTATCTCGCTTGTGATCTACGTCGCAGGCTCGTCCCATTTGCCGCCGGAGCCGGCACGCATGGCACGTGCCCGGTCGACAGAACCGCTCCTGGATGAACCGGTACGCAGGCAACTGCTGTTCCTTCTCGGCATTGCTGCGATTGTCGTGGTGTTTCGCGGTGCCTATGAGCAGGTTGGCAACACCATCGCCTTGTGGGCGGATGTGGGGGTGAATCGCCAGGTGACTTCGTCCTGGAGCATTCCCATGGCGTGGTTCCAGGCGATCGACCCACTGGTCGTCTTCGCGGCCACGCCCCTGCTGCTGGCCCGCTGGACAAGGCTGGCCAAGCGTGGGGTGGACACGCCATCGTTGTACAAAATGGCGTTTGGGGCAGCTGTCGTCGGACTCTCCTATGCGCTGCTGGCCGCCGTCGCCGGCTGGACCGAGGCGCGAGGCGTCCCTGCGCACTGGACATGGCTGGTCGGCTGGTTCGTGCTCATGACATTGGGCGAGCTTTACATCCTGCCCGTTGGGCTGGGATTGTTCGGTCGCATGGCTCCAGAGAAGCTCCGCGCCACCTGCATCGCGCTGTGGTTCTTTGCCGGCTTCTTCGGCAACCTTCTGGCAGGGGCCCTAGGCACGCTGTGGAGCAAACTGCCGCATGGCGGGTTCTTCCTTGCCATGGGCGGCGTGGCTGGCGGGGCGGCTGTGATGCTTTTCTTTGTCGGCGTGCGCGTCGAACGCGCGGAAAGGCGTGATAATGCCGCTTCGTCCGCCGCCGTTACGCCATGAGCCTGCATCCATGACCCAGGATCTCAAACAGAAGGTCAAGGAACACTGGGAAGGCTTCACCGCCTCGGAGCGGAAGCTCGCCACGTTCCTTCTGCATAACATCCGCGACCTGCCTTTCGAGACCGCCGCTTCGATCAGCAAGCGGGTGGGCGTGAGCCCAATGACGGTGAGCCGCTTCGTGCGCAGCCTGGGCTACGAGGGGATCGGCGAGCTCAAGGAAGAGTTCCGCGGCGACAGCACATGGCGCCATTTCTACAAGCCGCCGGAACACTCCAAGGACGCCGACGACATCAGTGCCCATCTGCTGGGGGAAACGCGGGCGCTCGCCGGGGTGCACGAACTGGCGCGCAGCAAGGAATGGAAGAGCATCATCAAGTTGCTGGCATCAGCCGACCAGGTATCCGTGGCCAGCTTCCAGCACAGTACCTTCCTGGGTCTTGGCCTGGCCAAACTCCTGCAGCAGGTTCGTCCCCGCGTGGCATTCAGTGATGGCACGGACGCCGCCTATGTCGATTTGTTGCTGGATTCGACGCGGAAGAGTTGTGTCGTCCTGGTCGACATGCGGCGTTACTTCAAGCAGTTTCGCGCCATTGCCGAAAAGGTGGCCGAGCGGAACATTCCCATGGTGCTCATTACCGACACCGACTGTTACTGGGCTCGCGAGCTCACGCCGCACGTGCTGATGGTCCAGGCCAGCGAGGTATGGCACAGCTATAGCGCCGTCTCGAGCCTTTTCAGCCTGATCGTTGCCGATGTAAGCAAGGCGAATGCTGCCGTGATGGAGCGGCTTAGCCAGATCAATGAGCTTCGACAGGAGCTGGTCGGATATGTGGGCCCGCCGCACATCAAGGCACGTAAGCCCCGGGATAAATAACCCGGTTCAGGCAACCTTCGAAGCGAGCAGATCCTCGATATGGATGGGCAGGTCGCTCACGCGGATACCAGTGGCATGATGCACCGCGTTGGTGATCGCCGCCGCAATACCTGCCAGCCCGATTTCGCCGATGCCGCGCGCACCCATCTCATTGAGCTTCAGGTCCGGGTAGTCGAGGAACACCACATCCATGTCCGGGGAATCGGCGTGGGTGGCCATGATGTAGTCGGCCAGGTTGCTGTTCGCCGCCATGCCGTTGCGCTTGTCGTAGTGCGTCTCTTCAAACAGCGCCATGCCCACACCCATCACCACCGCACCTTCGATCTGGTTGCGGCCGGTGAGGGGATTGATGATCCGGCCGGCGTCGATCACTGTCAGCACGCGGCTGACGCGCAGCCGGGCGATCTTCGGTTGCCAGGTCACCTCGACGAAATGCGCTCCGAACGAGTGCGATGAGTACTCCTTCTTGCCCTCCTTGCCGAAGGTGCCTTCGGACTTGCCCTGGCCTTCCACGTGACCCATCCGTGCTGCGGTGAGCACCTCGTCGAAGCGGCGTCCGCTATCGGGCGAATCCTTCTTGCGATGCACGCGTCCGTGGGCGAAAGCAAGCTGGTCGGCCGCTGCGTGGCCGAAGTGGGAGTCACCTTCACTGGCGGCAGCGAGAAGTTTTCCGATCGCATCACGGGTGGCTTGTGCTACTGCCGGTACCAGTGAGGCAGTAGCCATCGAACCGCCGGAGATGGGCCCGGGGGGAAGATTGGTGTCGCCTATCACGACCTTCACTTTTGAAAGCTCAACACCCGCGAGTTCCGCCACCATTTGGCCGAGCACGGTATAGGTACCGGTTCCGATGTCCTGCGTTCCACTGGCCACGCGCACGCTGCCATCGGCGTTGAAGGTGACGCTGGCGGCGGCAGGAAAGCGCTCGGCGATCCACGAACATGCCGCCACGCCCCAGCCCAGCACCAGGTCGCCGTTACGCATCGAACCGATGCGGGGATCCCGTTTGGCCCAGCCGAATTTATCGGCGCCCGTGGTGAGACATTCCTTGAGATGGCGCGAGGAGAACGGCACGTTCTCCGCCTCGTCGATGGCCGGTTCATTCTTCAGGCGAAGCTCGACCGGGTCGACCTCCAGGGCGATTGCCAGTTCGTCCATGGCCGATTCGAGCGCGTATAACCCGGGAACCGCCCCCGGGCCACGCATCGAGGTAGCCGGGCCGACATGGCGCTCAGCGAAACCGGCGGTGACGCGCAGGTTCGGCGTGCTGTAGAGGAAACCGGTGGCTTCGCCGCAGTCCTCGGAATAATCAGCTTCCAGGGCGCGGTGATAGATGTAGTCGTGCTGCAGCGATACCAGCTTGCCGTCCTTCGTTGCGCCAAGCCTCAAGCGCTGCTGCGTCTGCGGGCGATGTCCCACGTTATGGAACATCATCTGCCGCGACACCACGAGCTTGACCGGTTTGTTCAGGTCCCGCGCGGCAGCGGCTGCCAGCATCGCCTGCGTCCATGGCCATAGTTTGCCGCCGAAGCCCGACCCCAGGAATTCAGTGACCACACGGACGTTTTCGGTCGGGACACCAAGCATCTGCGCCATCACCCCCCGGAAGTTGACGATGGCCTGGGTGGTTTCATACAGCGTGAAGCGCGTGCCGTCCCAGGTGGCCACACTGGCGTGCAGCTCGATCGGGTTATGTGTTTCGGTGGGGGTGGAGTAGGTCTGATCGACCTTGACAGCCGCCGAGGCGAATACATCAGCGGGATTGCCGCGTTCGGTATCGACCTTTGGTTTTTCGTCAGCCGACAGCTTCACCGCGACGTTCGGCGTCTGCTGGCCTTTGTAGCTGACCTTCACCTTGTCCGCCGCCGCGGTAGCCTGCTCGAAGGTGTCGGCGACGACCAGGGCGACGTACTGTCCGTAGTAGCGGATCACGTCGTCCTCAAGCGGTGGCCGGCGCTCGTCAATGATCACCTTGGCGGATTTGGGCACGCGGTAGAACGTGCCGATGTTTTCCCGCGTGTAGATCTTGCGCACGCCTGGCATGGCTGCAGCGGTCCGGGTATCGATGGCGTCGATGTGCCCGTTGCCGATCGTCGCGCCCACCGGGACCGCATAGAGCATGCCGGCAAAGCTGTGGTCGGAACTGTAACGCGCGGCTCCGCTGACCTTCAGTGGCCCATCCACGCGCGCGAACTGCTGTCCGACGACGGGCAGGGGAGTGACGCTGGAAGCTGCTTCGGACATGAAAGGCTCCTCGATGTCGCTTTTATGCAGTTACGGTGGATAACGCATGGGCGACGCAGCGCCTGGCCAGTTCGATCTTGAACCCGTTCTCGCTCTGCGGCTTCGCCTGGCGCAGGGCGGCCTGGGCTGCGGCAGCGAAGGTGTGTTCGTTCGCCGCCTGGCCCTGCAGCGCCTGCTCAGCTTCGGGCGACCGCCAGGGTTTCGTGCCCACGCCTCCCAGGGCCACGCGGGCATGGGTGATCGAGCCATTGTCCACGGCGATCACCACTGCCGCCGACGCCAGGGCGAACTCATAGGACGCGCGATCACGAAGCTTCAGGTAATGCGACCGCGCACCTTTATGCGGCGGTGGCAGGATGACGTGCGTGATCAGGTCGCCAGGCATCATCACCGTTTCACGTTGGGGCGTGTCGCCTGGAAGAAGGAAGAATTCGCCGACCGGTACGCGTCGCTCGCCGCCGGTGCCACGGATAACCACAGTCGCCTCAAGCACGGTCAGCGCGACATTCATGTCCGAGGGATTGGTGGCGATGCACTTCGCGCTCGTGCCCAGGATGGCCAGCGTTCGATTCAATCCCTCGATGGCCGAACATCCGCTGCCGGGCTCACGCTTGTTGCAGGGCATGTTGGTATCGCGGAAATACATGCAGCGCGTGCGCTGAAGCAGATTGCCGCCGGTGGTGGCCATGTTGCGCAACTGCCCGGAGGCGCCGGACAACAACGCCTGTGAAAGCACGGCGTAATCACGCTGCACCAGGGGATGGTGGGCGAAGTCGGCATTGCGCACCAGGGCGCCGATCTTAAGGCCACCTTCGGGCGTGCGTTCGACATCGGCCAGCGGCAGGTGGTTGATGTCGATCACATGCGTCGGCCGTTCGACGTTGAGTTTCATCAGGTCGATCAGGGTGGTGCCGCCGGCGACAAAACGCACCTCGGCGCCCTGTTGGGCGGTTGACGACTTCGCCGCGGTACTGATGGCCTTGCCGGCATCGGTGACGCGGGAAAAGGTAAACGGTTCCATCTTCGTTCCTTTAGGCTTTGCGAACCTGCTGGATGGCAGCAACGATGTTGGTATAGGCACCACAGCGGCAGATGTTGCCGCTCATCGCTTCCTTGACATCGGCATTGGCCGGTCCGCACGGCTCTTTCATCAGGGCAACCGCCGACATGATCTGGCCAGACGTGCAGTAGCCGCACTGGTAACCGTCGTGCTCCAGGAAAGCCTGCTGCATCGGATGCAGGTTGCCCGGCTGGCCCAGGCCCTCGAGCGTGGTGACATCGTCGCCGTCATGCATCGCCGCAAGGCTCAGGCAGGAATTCACCCGCCTGCCATTCACATGCACGGTACAGGCCCCGCACTGGCCGTGGTCGCAACCTTTTTTGGTGCCGGTGAGCTGGAGATGGTCACGCAGCGCATCCAGAAGCGCGGTACGCGAATCGACCTTCAGCACTTGTACCTTACCGTTAACGGTTAATCGCACCGACACCAGATGATCATCGACTTCCGCTGCAGAATGCGACACCGCGGCGATAGCGGCCGCCTGGGCGGCAATCGGCAATCCCAACCCGGAAGCTGCGCCAGTCATGCCCACGATCTGGAGGAAATTCCGTCGACCGATCTGTATCCTGACGTCGGCGCTATCCCCCGGCGGCGAGGCTGGAAGGTCTCCAGGCTTCTTTTCGGACATGGCTGGCTCCAGGGCGGGCTTGATGTCGTTGGCGTGCGAAGCAAACAGACCGGATCGAGAGCCCGGGCGATGCAATCAGCATACGCGCGGGAGAGTCAAGTTTGGGTGACTGGTGCCGGTGTCTGTGTTTCACGCCTGGGCCGTCGCTGCGCCAAGGCAACCGCCTGGCGCATGGGATACTCCCAATCGCAAAGTATCCGTGGGCATTTTGACGTCAATGCCTGTGGTTATGCTCGTGGCCTGTATCGGCATGATCGTCAGCGTTTCCGTGACCGTCATCTTTCATCATACGCAGCATCTCGATTCCATCACTTCTGAAAAAGACCATGATGAGAGCGGCTGCGGCGAGACCAAATACCATATTCAACACGGTGGTGTAATTAAAGCTGATGGTTGCCATCGATACGGCACCGATGCGTTGGGTCGGTACTGCATGAAGCAGGGTGAAGATGCCTTCGACTGCCAATGCCGCAAGCACCATCACAAAATAGAAGGTAATGAACAGAAAGAGCGTGGCTTTCCCTCCGTAGTACTTGCGGTAAATATTAAGAATCGGGGGAATAATCAGATCGCCGAAGATGAAGGCGACCACGCCGCCGAAACTGATGCCGCCACTCCAAAGCAGTACCGCCAACGGCACATTACCGACTGAACAGGTGAATGCCGCCAGTGCGATCAAAGGCCCGATCAATGCGCCCCAGATCGCAACCGTCCAGGCGCCATGGCCATGCAGGAAGAATCCCTGCCAGAAACTGTCCGGCACCCATGCGCCGAGTGCGCCGGCGACTAATAAACCTACAAGTACGTCCTTCCACACCATGGTCCAGTTCATCACATAGAAATGGCTGATGGCGATCCATCCTTCGCGTGATAGCAGGCGCTCGCGCCACCCGCCGGCGTGCTTGTCCATCGCCATGGCCGCGTGGCCTTCCATGGCACCCCGCGCGTTACCTTTGGCGTGCTCGACTGCCACTCGCTCCAGCTTTTTCGGAAGCAACAGCGCATATCCGATCCCCAGCAGGACAAGCATGATCGTTCCGCCGATAAATTCCGCGGCCGCGAACTGCCAGGCCATCAGTACCCACAGCAATATGCCCAGTTCCAGTACCAGATTGGTCGCGGCGAACTGGAACGCCATTGCCGCGGTGAAGTTCCCGCCTTTGCGAATGATCGATCGCGCCATTGCCACGGCTGCATACGAGCACGACGACGTTGCTGCTCCAAAGATACCCGCCGTCGCAATCGACTTCGCTCCATGATCAGGCAACAGCCTTGCCATGGTGTCCTTGGGGACCATGACTTCAATCACCGCGGAGAGCGCGAAGCCCAGGCTCAAACCCCAGAAAATCTGCCAGAACATGGTGAAGGACAGCCACAACGCACGCTCGATGGCACCGAGAATATCCATCCCGGGATCCTACACCCGGTCGATCGTCGAGCTCGTCCTTTTTTCTTCATTGGTGCCAAACGCTCACCACCGCGTTTCGATGCGGGGGCCTACCGGGGCAGGGTGGCCGCGCCTAGTCTTCGTAGACAAGGGCGGGGCTGCCATTTCGGGTTGCCTGGACCTCCATTCCACTGAAGCAACAAAGGATACTTATGCGCCTCTCACTCCTTGCCACGGCGTGTCTGCTGGGGGTATCCGCCAACGTGTTCGCGGCGGACGTCAAGTCAATCTCTCGCCTCGCCGCCGGGCCCGACAACATTCTCTTCATCGCCGACTGGAAAGCCGCGGAAGTCCACGCGATCGAGCTGCCGCCAGCGCCGCACCAACCTACGGGCGCGACATTCAACGTGCTGGACCTGGAAACGCTGCTGTCGCAGCAGGTCGGCGGTGCCAGGGTTAACGTCGAGGACATGGTGGTTCGTCCCGGAACCGCACAGGTCTATGTCGCGGTCAGCTACGGCCCAGGGAAAACGCCGGCGCTGTTCCTCGTCACCAGCGACAAGAAGGCGCATCGGGTGGATCTGAAGGCAGCGCATTCGAACTCGGTGGTGCTTCGCGACGCTCCCACGACGAACGAGAAATTCTGGAAGCAGACGGCCGAGCGCAGTTTTACCGTCACGGACATGAAGTGGCGCGACGGCGAGCTCTTTGTTGCGGGACTTTCCAACCAGGACTTCTCCTCCACCCTGCGTCGGGTTCGTTACCCCTTCGATGCCAAGCAGTCGATCACTTCACTGGAGATCTTCCACGGCGGCCACGACCAGTTCGAGACGCGCGCGCCGATCCGGGCGATGAGCTTCGCGGACCTTGGTGGCAAGCCCTACCTCGTTGCCGCGTACACGTGCACGCCGCTGGTCCTCATCCCGCTGGAAGACCTGAAGGATGGCGCCCACGTGCGTGGTCAAACCGTCGCCGAACTCGGCTACGGCAATACGCCTGCCGATATGGTCTCATTCACGAAGACCGAACATGGGAAGTCCAAAGACTTCATCATGCTTGTGAACTTCAACCGGGTGGGGGAGGTCATCCCCGTATCTGAACTGGAAGCGGCACATGGCCGCCCCGGCATCGAAAAGCAGGTTCCGTACGGGCAGATCACCGGGCTCGATATGACCGAAGCCCCTCTTGCCGGCGTGATGCGCCTGGACAACCTCGACGACAAGTCGTTCGTCGTGGTTCGCCGGAACCTCCAGAACGATGACCTGCAACTGGTCTCCATGGGCAAGGGCTTGAGCTTCCGCTTGACCGACCATGTCTCGGAGTACTCATTCCCCGATTTCAGCTACAAGGGAAAAGGACCCGCCCAGCAATACATCAACATGCTGCTGAAGGATGAAGATCTACCTGAGTTCATCAAGGCGTCGGAGTAGGCCATGTGGCTGCGTCGACTGCTTGCTGGCGCAGCCCTTGCGGCCATGCATCAGCTTGCACAGGCGGGGCAACCGGACGCAGAAGTCGTCCAGGTCCAGCCGTCCGCTACCGGTGTTCCGGCCAACCTGCTGCGTTTATCCATCGTGTTCGCAGCGCCTGTCGATGGGCCGGTACTAGCAAGGATCGCGCTTCGGCGCGCCAACGGAGAGCCTTTGCAGGAGCCGTTCCTGCAGCAGGAGCTATGGTCACCCGACGGAAAGATACTGACACTCCTGTTGAATCCCGGAAGGGTCAAGACCGGCCTTATCGCGCGGGAACAATGGGGGCCCATCCTGCATCGGGGTGACGAGGTGATCCTTACGCTCGACGGACAACCCATCAAGCGATGGCATGTGTATCCGGTAGATGTGAATGGTCCCGCCCCGTCGGCATGGACGGTGGCGTCCGTGCGCCCCGGGTCGCGACAACCCCTTGTCGTCACCCTGAAGGAACCGATCGACGGCCGCGAGGCCGACTATCTGGCGGTGGTGACAGCTGACGATCGCATCATGGATGGCACCGCCAGGCTACGGGATGGCGAAGCTACCTGGACGTTCACCCCGAACCAGGTGTGGAATGCAGGTGAGTACCGGATCGTCGTACGCGGTACGTTGGAAGATCCGGCTGGCAACCGTCTGGGTGGTCATTTCGAAACGCCGATGAACGAGCCGCCGAAACCCGCAACCGATGCTACGATCGTCTTCACGGTGGGCTCAAAAGAGGCTTTGGGGGCTAATACCTCGCAGCAAGCAGTACGATGATGCTACCGGTCACGATACTTCGTGGTCAGCGAGAGATAGTTGTATGCTCCGCCACGGGACGGCTTAAAAGTCGTTGCTGCAATCTTTCATGCCATCGGCGAGGTGTGTCATGCAGCGCATCGGTTTCCTGGTCTATCCAGGGTTTCAGATCATGACGCTGGCCGCGGCATCGGTGTTTGAATTCGCCAACCTGACACTCAAGCAGACCAACTACGATGTGGCCTTCGTTTCCGAATACGGCGGCCCCGTCGCAAGCTCGCTCGGGGCCCCGGTGGAGACGAAAGCCATCGGCAAGCCGTGTTTTGACACGTTGCTTATTGGCTGTGGCACCGGTATTCCTTCCGTGCCGGATTCCCTGATCGAGATCGTGCGCCGTGCACCGCGTTCTGCGCGCCGGGTGGCGGGCATCTGCACGGGTGCCTTCTTGCTCGCGCAGGCCGGCCTGCTCAACGGGCGCCGCGCGACCACGCATTGGCTCTTCGCAAGGCAACTGGCCGAGCGTCATCCCGAGGTGACGGTGGAGGACGACCGCATCTTCATTGTCGACGGCGATATCTGGACGTCGGCGGGTATGACGGCCGGGATCGACCTGGCACTGGCCATGGTTGAGAAGGACCTCGGGACCGATGTGGCGCGTAAGGTCGCGCAAAAGTTGGTGATCTACCATCGCCGCACGGGTGGCCAATCGCAGTTCTCAGCCCTGCTCGAACTCGAGCCGAAGTCCGACCGCATTCAGAACGCGCTGAACTACGCCAGGAGCCACCTGAAATCAATTCTCTCGGTGGAAGAACTGGCTGAAGCGGCTAGCTTGAGCCCTCGCCAGTTCAGTCGCGCCTTTACCGAGGAGACCGGCCAGTCGCCCGCCAAGGCAGTAGAACGCCTGCGGGTGGAAGCGGCGCGCCTGATGATGGAGCAGACACGCCATTCCATCGAGGTGATTGCACGCGAAGTGGGTTTTGCCGACCGTGAGCGCATGCGCCGGGCATTCTTGCGTGCCTTTGGGCAACCGCCGCAGGCGATGCGTCGCCATGCGGCAGAGCCCGAAGCGGATACGCAAGCTGCCTGACGGCGGCGAACGTTACGAAGCCTGCGACGCGAGATAGCGCGCGGCCGGCTCCGAGAGCGAAAGCTGAGGCAACAGCTTCTTCCGGGCTTCCTCGTACGCCACCCAGTCGCCTATATTCGGCAGGGCAGGGATGGTGAACACTTCGCCCTGGTCCAGGCCTGCGAGGGCAGCATCCACCATGTCGTCGGCACGCATCACTATGGTCGAAGGAAGGTCTTCGATCGGCCTGCCGGCTACCTCCCAGAACTCCGTCGCCGTGGCGCCGGGCATCACGGCCTGCACGCGCACGCCCTTGTCGGCAAGCTCATGATGCAGCGAGCGAGTGAACGCCAGGACATAGGCCTTGGTCGCGCCATACACACCGTTGAGTATTTCCGGTGCAATGCCGACGATGGAACCTATGTTGATCACCGTACCGCCACCGCGCTCGATCAGGCCTGGAACGACCGCGTAGGTCAAACGTGTCAGCGCGCTTACATTCAAAGCGATCATCTCATCCATGCGTGCCACGTCCGATTCCAGCAGCGGCGCGGTGGCACCAAGGCCGGCATTGTTCACCAGCACCGAGATGGTGCGGTCGCTACGCAGAAGATCTTCCACGGTAGCGACATTGCCGGGGTTGCCAAGGTCGGCAGGGAATACCTGCACGGAGCGGCCCGTTTCATCCGTGAGGCGCCGCGCCAGCGTGTCCAGGCGCACGCGGTTGCGTGCCACCAGGATCAGATCGTGCCCGCGCCGCGCCAGGCGGTCGGCGTAGATGGCGCCTATGCCGGTGGAGGCGCCCGTGATGAGGGCAGTGCCCTTGTTATTGAAAGAAGTCATGTCGTTTCCTCAAACAGTTTTTTAAATCCAGAATTTACTTTACTCGGCGGCTTTTGCCGCTTTCTCGATCAGCGCCGCGACTTCACGGGGGTGTGAGAGGAAGATCGCGTGGCTACCGGCAAGCTCAATCGTTTCTGACTTCGCGCGATGACTCATGAAGCGCTCCAGGTCGGGATTGATCATGCGGTCCTGGGTCGCCACCACGGCATAGCTTGGCTTCGTCGACCAAGCCACGGTTTTAGCCGCTGCGCCGAATGATTCGGCCGCGATCGGCACCTGCGAAATGGCCGCGAAATGAACCGCGTCCGCCGGAAGATCCGCAGCGACGTCCTGGTGGAACGATTCCGGCTTCACTTGCACGAAACCACCGCCTACAGGAACGACACTTTGGGCCGCGGCGGGCGGCGTCCGGGTCTGCAAGGCGCCGGCGCTTTCACCGACCGCAGGTTCGAATGCCGCCACGTACACCAGGCTCTTTACCGCCGGGTGATCGCCCGCTGCGGTGATGACCATTCCGCCCCAGCTGTGGCCGACCAGTACCGAGGGGCCGGCCCTGTCGAGCACAAGGCGAGTGGCCGCCACGTCGGCATCCAGGGAGGTTAGCGGCTCCTGCACGACAAAGACGGCATACCCGTCGCGTCCCAGGATGTCCGCGACCGGCTTCCAGCCGGAACCGTCGACGAAAGCGCCATGGACAAGAACAACACTTTTGACGGCAGCGTATGCCGGTGCCGTCAACAGGCCGCCGAGAACGGCGAGCGCAAGGATGATGTTTTTCATTGGGTTTCCTGAGGGGAGTGGGTGAGTTCGGCTTGCGTTGCCGGCGCAATCGCCGGGTCTGGTGCAGAACATACGCTCGCCCGCAAACGGCTTAAACGTCGCATTTGCCATCTTTTATGCCATCGGTCATTCATGGCAGGAAAGGTGCCCTTTACGACATTTATGCCGCCGCCTTTGAACGCCACTCTGTTGCCGGCTCAGGGCGCGCCAGCGCGTTACAGGAGCCGGATAGGCGAAGTGACAGACCACCAAAGAGGACAAAACATGAAGCAGTTTCAGAAAGCGCTTTACACGGCAAAGGTCCATACCACCGGCGGGCGCGACGGCGCGTCGCGCAGCGACGACGGCAGGCTCGACATCAAGCTCTCTGTCCCGGGCAGCCACGGCAACGGCACCAATCCCGAGCAGTTGTTCGCAGCGGGATGGTCAGCATGCTTCGAAGGTGCGATGGCACTCTCGGCGGCCAAGCACAAGATCACGCTGCCCAAGGGTACGGCCATCGACGCGGAAGTCAGTCTATGCAGTGGCGACGACGGATATTTCCTGCAGGGCCGTCTCGACGTCAATTTGCCTGGCTTGAGCCACGACATGGCGCAAGCACTTGTCGACGAGGCGCATGCAGCCTGCCCGTATTCCAAGGCGACGCGCAACAACATGGCGGTCGACATCCGTCTGATCTGATCAACCTCTCAACTTCCCAGGAAAACATCATGCAATCGCTATTCTCACGGGTCGCTAGCGCGGCGCGCCGTCGTTGGCTGGGTGTACTTGCTACATCCGTGGTCTTCCTCGCTTCAACGGCAGCTGCCGCCCAAACGGCATCGCCGCCCGCGGACGCTTCGATCCGGCCGTACCAGGTACACATTTCCGACACTGTGCTGAAGGACCTCCGCCAGCGCGTGCAAGCCACGCGATGGCCGGACAAGGAAACCGTTGCTGACCAGACGCAAGGCGTGCAGCTGGCGAAGATCCAGGATCTTGTTCGCTACTGGAGTACCGATTACGACTGGCGGAAAGTCGAGGCCAGGCTCAACGCCTTGCCCATGTACACCACCACCATCGACGGTGTCGAGATTCAATTCATTCATGTCAAGTCGAAGAACCCGCATGCATTGCCGCTGCTGATCACGCACGGTTGGCCGGGCTCAGTCCTGGAGATCGTGGATTCCATCGGTCCCCTGACAAATCCCACCGCATTCGGCGGCAAGGCTAATGATGCTTTCGACGTGATCATTCCCTCGATGCCGGGATATGGCTTCTCGGACCGGCCGCAAACCACCGGCTGGGATCCCGATCACATCGCGCGGGCATGGGACGTACTGATGAAGCGGCTCGGCTACCGGAGGTATGTGTCTCAAGGTGGTGACTGGGGCTCGGTCGTCGCGGACGCCATGGCACGCCAGGCGCCGTCGGGCCTGCTGGGCATCCACGTCAATATGCCGGCGACGGTGCCACCTGAGGTTGCCAAGGCCATGGCCGCGGGCGAACCGGCTCCTGCTGGACTCTCCACAGACGAGAAGTCCGCGTACGAATCGCTTGGCACGTTCTTCAAGAAGAATGGGGCCTATGGAGCGATGATGGCAACGCGGCCGCAGACGCTCGGCTACGGGCTTAGCGACTCGCCCGCGGGCCTGGCCGCATGGATGTACGACAAGTTTGCCCAGTGGACGTACAGCGGTGGCGATCCTGAAAAATCCCTCACCAAGGATCAGATGCTCGACGACATCACCCTGTACTGGGTGACAAACAGCGCTGTGTCATCGGCACGGCTGTATTGGGAGAACAACAACAATAACTTCAACGCGGCGGACCAAAAGACCGACCAGATCAAGCTGCCGGTGGCAGTGACCGTATTCCCCGGCGAGATCTATCGCGCGCCGCGCAGCTGGACCGAACGGGCCTACAGCAACCTTGTCTACTTTCATCAAGTAGACAAGGGCGGCCACTTCGCGGCATGGGAACAGCCGAAGCTGTTCGCGGAAGAAATGCGGGCGGCGTTTAGACCCTTGCGTTGAACCCAATGGCATGGAACATGGACCGTATGTCCGTGTTTCATGCCTGTTCTGTCGATCGCTAGTCTTCCCGGAAATCGCCGCCATGCATGCTCCGGAACACCTTGATGGGCGCGCGTTCACCGATATCGGCGTCGGTCTAGCCATTTACAGCCCGGGGAACATCGCACGGGTTGGCTTCACGTAATGCTTCCGGAAGCAATTCATCGGGGAAGCCCTGGTAGCACACCGGCCTTAGGAAACGCTCGATAGACGTCATGCCGACCGACGTAAAGCGGCTGTCGGAAGTCGCTGGAAAGGGACCGCCATGGATAGATGCGAAAGACACTTCCTGGGGATGGGCGAAGGCATTGACCACCACGCGGCCAGTGCGACGCTCCAGCAAGGGAAGAAGGCGATGGGCCAACGTCATGTCACCGGCGTCCAGGTGCATGGTAGCGGAAAGCTGCCCGCGGAAGGAGCGTGCGATAGCCAGGAATTCCTCTTCATCATGTGCTTTGACCAGCAGGGCGGCCGGGCCAAACACTTCCTCCGCCAACATGGGGTTTGACAGAAATGCGGCTCCTTCGACCTCCAGCAGGGCCGATTGCCCATCGTTCGCCGCCTGCGACTTCATACCTTCGGCCACCCGGTGCGCCCCGGCGTCCTCCAGCTTCGCCATGCCACGCGCATAGGAGGCATGAATGCCAGGGGTGAGCATGGTGCGTGCGGATGCTTCGGATACACGCTTAGCCATGGCGTCACGTATCGAGTCAAATCCTGCTCCTTCGATGCCGATCAGGATGGCCGGTTTAAGACAGGCTTGTCCAATGTTCACTAGCATGCGTTCGGTAAAACCATCACCGATAGCTTGGCTGCGCGCCGCCTGCGCCTCAGGAAGGCGCTGCTGTGCGCGGCGGAAGAGGGCCATGCCGCCCACTTCTGAACCGGTGAACGTCACCGCCTTTACCAGCGGATGATCGACCAGCGCCTCGCCGATGGCATTGCCGGCACCTCGCAACATGGAGAACACTCCTTCGTGCAGGCCACAATCCCGTACGGCGTCACGGATGGCGCGTCCCTGGATTTCGGATGAACCAGGATGCGCGTTGTGCGCCTTGAGGATCACCGGTGCGCCTGAGGCCAGTGCCGATGCCGTGTCGCCGTCCGCCACGGAGTAACTGATCGGAAAGTTGCTTGCGCCAAAGATCGCCACCGGACCGATCGCCATTTTCTGGAACCGATGATCCATGCGTGGCCTCGGTTGTCGATCCGGCAACGCCGGATCGACGACAACCTGGAGGAAGCGTCCCTTTCTTACTACATCCGCAAACTGCCGGAACTGAGTGGCGGCTTTGATGGTCTCTGCCTCGAGCTGTGCTTCCGGCAACCCGGTTTCCAGCGATGTTCGCTTGGCCAATTCCTTGCGCGCTGCTTCAAGGTTGTCGGCAATGCAGTCGAGGAATTGCGCACGCTGTACGAGCGAAGTATGGTTGTAGCTGCCAAACGCATCGTCAGCCAGTGTGGCTGCCCGATCAACTTCCCATGAGCCGCCCAGCGCGAAATCAGGCTCGATCAGTTGGTTCGTACTAGGGTTGAGCGCCTTCATCGTGCCCTCGGTCGCCCGCGCAAACGGTGCAGGTTTCTTCGCGACTCCCCGTGAACCTGGCCGAGGCCGCGGTGACCGCCGCTGTCGCCCATGCGGGGATCATCCGGGTGCTTTCGGATCAAGTGGAAAGCTACCTGGAGTCAGGTGCGCTGGTTCGGCTGCTACAGGCATTCCAACCGCTACCGATGCCTGCGAGCCTGGTATATCCAAGCCATCGGCAAGTCCCGCTGAAGCTTCGCGCGTTCTTAGACTTCGCCACGACACGGCTACGCGAACGGCTGGGCTATACCGGCTCTTAACTGTATTTCCCCCTTTATCTAGAAGGGGGTTCCCAAAAAGAACGTCTAGTTGAGGTGGCAGATCGCGACTAATTTGTCGCTCGGTGCCGATCCCTTCAGGGCGTGTTCTCCAGGCGCCAGGGCATCGCCTATCAGCCCCCAACACAGACGGAAATAAACAAATGAAATTTAACATCATCATCGCAGTGGCCGCGACAGTTTTTTCCACGACCCTTGCATCCGGCGCCGCACTGGCACAGGCATCGCAAAAGGGAATTCCGGGACTCTACCGGACCGATGTCCAACGGCACGATTCAAGCATTCCCGGCTACGAAGTGATCCAGGATCGCGTCGATATCGAACCGGGTGTCGTTGCCCCGAATCATCGCCATCCTGGCGAGGAAGTCGTCTATGTCATCGAAGGCGCGCTGGAATACGATCTCCAGGGCAGGCCGCCGGCGGTGCTCAAGGCTGGCGACGGTCTGACCGTTCCCGCGGGTGTTCCCCATATCGTGAAGAACCTGGGCACGAGCAATGGCGCTGAACTGGGTACCTATGTCGTACCGAAGGGCAAGCCACTGTTCGAGCTGGCTCCCTAAGCGCCGTGCGGAGGAATCGCCGGACGGCCCGACTGGTCGGCCCGACCGATATACCCACTGTTGCGCACCGGATGCTGGAAGGTAAGGTTCAGGGACGAACAGTTGTCGACGTCGACGCTTGAATCCCATGTCCCTTCCCAGGAGAACGACATGCAATACCTCGTACTCATCCCCCGCTCGGAAAAGTCGTTATCCATGACGCTCCAGAAGAAGCAGGTCGAAGCAGAAGCCGAATTTGTCCGCCGCCTTTATGTGGATGGGAGGGTGCGCCAGATCTGGCTGAGAGCAGAAGGCGGTGCGTGCATGATCGCCGAATCCGACGATGAGGCCGGTCTGAAGCAGATCTTGTCCGATCTTCCATTGGTGAAAGCTGGTTATCTTGCGCAGCCACTCGTCAGCCAGTTGCGCCCTTACTCAGGCTTTGGGCCTCGTGGTGTTTGACCGGCGATCGCGGTGTCGGAGGGATTGTCAGGACCGCGAGAATTCGGCGGCATGCAGCTTCACGAAATCGCGAGTGCTCATGGGCTCCTGGGCCGTCAGCTTGACTACGTCGTCCGTGGTCCGGTCGTAGCGGCCTTCCGCATGCAGCTCGGCCATCACGACCAGATGACCGATCAGGTGCGCAGGTAAGCCGAACTCGCGGAGTTTTTCGCTCCACGGGGCCACCGGCACGTTGCGATAGCGGATCGTTCGGCCCAGCGCTTCGGAGAAGGCGCGTGCGTGCTGCTCCACGTCGACGGATTCCGGGCCGGTCAAGTTGTAAATCTGTCCGATGTGCGGGACTGGATCGTCAAGAATCGTGGCGACGACACGCGCTACGTCATAGGCGGCGATGGGAGAGGTTTTGGCATTGCCCAGGGGCAACGCCAGTTCGTTGTTGCCGCGGACGCCCATGGCACCCAGGCGCAGGAAGAAGCCGTCGATGAAGACCGTCGGACGCACGTTCACTACCGGCAGTCCAGACCATGCCAGCACCTGCTCTGCCAGCCAATGCAGCTTGTGCTGGGGACTGGCGGTGGTCTCGCTGATGTTCATCTGCGAGACAGTCATCTGCGACATGTTGACGATAGCTTCAACGCCATGGTGGCGCGCGACTGCGGCTACGTTCGCAGTGGCCTCCAGGTAGGCTGCCGAGATCGACATGCCAAAGTAGATCCGCTTGCACCCTTCGATGGCACGATGCACCGTCTGAAGGTCGGTGAGGTCGCCGACGATCACCTCCGCACCCAGCTTGCGCAGCCTCTCGGCGCGTTCGTCCTCGCGGCGGACAAGCGCCCGAACCCTATGGCCCTTGGCGAGAAGCATGGCCGTGACATGACGGCCGATGGCACCGACGTCGCCGGCCGCACCGGTGACGAGGATGGGATTGATGCTGGACATGTTCATGGGTATCCCGCTTGAGTGGAATGCACGGCTTTAACGATGGTCATAACTGGGTTTTCAGTGTGGTGTATATGCAACATTGTGGATATAAAAAGCGATCAACCGGGCTGCTCCTCGATCGGAAGCGCGGCGGACAATTCGACGATGGCGGATGCGCCGTCACCGCCCAGCATTTGCCGGGTCTTGACCTGTGCGGCACGCCAGGCGGGCATGGCGCTCACAAGTAAGTCACGGCCCGCCGGGGAGATCCTGATGGGTCGGGCACGTCCTTTCTCCGGCACCGACTCTCTGGCCCAGCCCTGGTCCAGCACGAGCTGAAGATTTCGAGTTGAGGTGGAGCGCTCCTGGTGATTGGCGCGACCAATTTCCGCGCGGCTCGCGCCATCCAGGCGCGCAATAATTACCAGCAACGAGAACTGCGAGGGCGTCAGGCCGAAGGGACGGAGTTCCTGTTCGAAGATGGTGGTCACGACGCGTGAGATGCGACGCGCTCGTGTCATAAGGCAATGCACCGTGACATCGTCCACCATGCTGGCAATGGTATTGTTTCCAGGGGCCCTTCCTGTCTTCATCAAGTTAATATAGTGCATATACACCATAGTGTCAACTTGCCTTGAAGGATAGGCCAAGGTACCAGCCAGGATTGCGGGGCAGTCGCAGTAATTGACCTCGTCAAATTCGCCTTTTTCTTGTCTCGGAGTGCTCATCGCCGATTTCAGCTACAAGGGAAAACCTAGGCTTGGCAGAGCTTTTGGACTCCAACCCTTCGCTGCGAGTAGCACGGTGATGCGACCGACCCGAGCCAGACAGGCTGGGAACCCAACAGCGGCCATCGATTCCCCCACCTAGCGAAAACGGTGAATTTCCACGGCGCATCTCGATCGGCAGCAACCCGGTTCATAGACTGAGCTGGACATCGTCGAGGAGCCTTCACACCATGAACCTATTCCGCCACTGGCTGCCGCTGCTGGGCGCCGGCGTCACGCTCGGCCTTGGCTGGGAGACGCCGGCATGAACGCGTTCGAAATCCGCCGCGGCGCGGACCGCGGCATGATGCGTACCACATGGCTCGACGCAAGATTTAGCTTCAACTTCGCTGACCACGTCGATCCGCGTCGCCCGCGTTTCGGCCCACTGCTGGCGCTCAACGAAGACCGCGTGCAGCCGGGCACTGGCTTTGAGATGCATCCGCACCGCAATCTCGAGATCGTCATGCTGCCGCGCAGCGGCACCATCGAGCATCGCGACAGCCAGGGCCGCGAGATGCTGGTACGGCCCGGCGAACTGCAGTGGATGCGCGCCGGGCGCGGCATCCGCCATCGGCAGTGGAACACCTCGCTGCACCAGGTCGACCATCATTTCCAGCTCTGGTTCGCGCCTTCCACCCTGGGTCTCGAACCGGCCGTCGAACGGCTGCCGTACAAGGCGTCCACACCTGGCGCATGGCGCACGCTGGTATCGCCGTTGCCGGGGGATGGTGAGCTCGACATCGGCGTCGACGTGGTGCTCGCTCTCGGCCTGGCCGTGCCGGGCAGGGCACTCCAGATACCCGCACGCGCTACGGGCGGGCTCTACCTGCACACGATGCAGGGGATCTTCGAAGTGCACGGCGAGGGTCTTGAAGACGTCGTCCTCCAGAACGGCGACGCCATTGTGTTCTTCGATGGCGTGCCTCAGCTGCAACTGCAGGCGGAGTCTCCCTCCGAGCTCCTGCGTTTCGACACCGCCGCGGTCGACCCACGAACCGGCCTGACAGCGGCCCACGCTTCACATGAACCCATGAAGGAGCGCCTGTCATGACCCGCGTCCTCATCCTGCGCTCAACCGTCCGAGCTGGCCAGTCGCTCCTTCAGGAAGTTCAACAACGTACGCACCCGCGCCGGCAGGTGCTCCCGGCTCGGGTAGATCGCGAACAGTTGGCGCGGCTCGGCACGCCAGTCGTCCAGCGCGGTCTCCAGCCGCCTCTCGGCGATTTCTGCGCGCATCATCACGCGGGGAGCCAGCACCACGCCCACGCCTCGCAGCGCTGCGTCGATCAGCATCAGGCTGTTGTCCGTGCGGAAGTTGCCGTGAATATCCACGGTCTGCGGGCCGCCAGGTCCGTCGAAGTGCCAGCGCATGGCGTCACTGCCGAACAGATAGGGCAGGCAGTTATGAGTGGACAGGCCCGACGGATGTTCGGGCTTGCCCTGCTGGCGCCAGTAGTCCGGTGCCGCAGCCAGGACGCGGTGTATCACCATCAGCGGCATCGCGACCAGCGAGGAATCATCGAGCCGCGCCTGGCCGCGCAGGGCTATGTCGATGCCGTCACGTACCAGGTCGACGGGCCGGTCCGCCAGCCTCAGCTCAAGCTCAATGCCCGGCTGCGCCACGTGAAAGGCATGCAGGTGGTCCTTGAGGAAGGTCAGTGTGAGCGACACCGGCACCGCCAGCACCAGCCGGCCGGAGAGCTCATCACGAGCCGCGCGAATCGCACCCAGCGTGCGCTCAGTGTCGTCCAGCACGCGCCGGCAGTAAGCATAGAAGCGCTCACCGGCCTCGGTGAGCTGCATGCGTCGCGTGGTTCGTGCAAGCAGGCGGCTCCCAGTGCACTCCTCGAGATGCTGGATGTACTTGGTCACCATTGCCGGCGAGTAGTTGAGATCGCGTGCCGCCGCGGCGAACCCGCCCGTCTCGACAACTCGACAGAAGCATTGCAGGGCCAGATGTCTGTCCATGGATCTTCTCCTGTGGGCCGGTTGAAGGACGCTAGATGAAGTTCCAACGGCCTGAGTATTACCCACGTGGCTTCAGGCGCCACTTAACCCCCTGTAGGAGTCGTGAGATGAATTCGAAGATACTCGTTGCTGTCGCGGCCACCTTGGTGTCCACCGGGACCTTTGCTGCCGACGTGAAGTCCATATCGAGGCTCGCATTCGGCCCCGACAATATTCTTTTTGTCGCCGACTGGAAAGGCTCCCAGGTGGAAGCACTGACGTTACCGGCGCCTTTGCCCAAGATGGGCGAAGGAACCTTCAACATCGTCGACCTGGAGGCGTTGCTGTCCAAGTCGCTCGGTGCCGGCAAGATCACGGTCGAAGACATGGCGGCTCGCCCGGGTTCGGGCGAGGTGTACCTTGCCGTGAGTATCGGCGCGAACAAGACGCCAGCGATCGTTGTAGTCACTTCCGACCAAAAAGTGCGCGAGCTCGACCTTGCGGGCATGAAGTCGACGGCGGTAACACTGAAGGATTCGGACGAATCCAAGTACGAGTTCTGGAAGCAAACGCCGGAGCGCAGCTTCACGGTCACGGACATGAAATGGCACAACGGCGAGTTGTTCGTGGCAGGTCTGTCGAACCAGAACTTCGCGTCGACGCTTCGTCGCATCCCGTACCCGTTCACCGACAAGCAGACGATGACGTCGGTGGAGATCTACCACACCACGCACAACCAGGTTGAAACGCGCGCTCCCATTCGCGCGATGTCGTTCGCAACGCTTGGCGGAAAGCCTTACGTCGTCGCCGCGTATACTTGTACGCCGCTCGTGACCATCCCGCTAGAGGACTTGAAGGACGGTGCGCACGTCAAGGGAAAATCCATCGCAGAACTGGGCTACGGAAACACGCCCGCGGACATGATTTCGTACAGCGCAAATGACCCGGGCGGTAAGCCGAAAGACATGCTTATGCTGCTGAATTACCAACGCTCGGCCAACATCATCCCGGTCTCCGAGGTTGAGGCTGCGAATGAGAAGCCTGGCATCGACAAGCCCGTGCCGGCCGGTGAAATCGCTGGTGTGCAGGAGGCCCAGGCAGCGCTGGTAGGGGCCACCCGCATCGACAACCTCGACGACCACTTTTTCATTGTGGTGCGCCGGGCGCTGGAGACGGATGACCTGCAGTTGGTGTCGATTGACAAGGCCATGCTTTTCCGGCTGACAGATTTCGTCTCCGAGTACGACTTTCCGCAGTACAAATACAACAACAATGCGTTCCAACTGAAGTACTTCAGGCCTGCCCATGACATGCTGATGAAGCAGGAAGGGTTTCCCGAATTCATCAATACGCACAATTAAGGAAGGTCTGATGAAGGCGTCGCTCGCTCTGTGCACTCTGATCCTGTGGACAGCGGCCTCCGCTCAGTTGGTCGCTGCCCAGGCGGCGCCGGTTGCCGTCCAACCGTCAGGGCAAGAAGTACCAGCGAACCTGTTGCGTATCTCCCTGGTATTCGCGCAGCCTGTTGGAGAGCCAGTTCTGCCGCGGTTGGCACTGCGTCAGTCCAGCGGCAGTGTCATCGACAAGCCTTTTTTGGAACAGGAACTCTGGTCCCCCAGCGGCAGGATTTTGACGGTGCTTCTACATCCAGGGCGCGTAAAGAGCGGTCTTGTCGCCCATGACACCGTCGGGCCTGTACTCCACGCTGGTGAGTTGGTGGTACTGACGTTGGACGGTCAGGAAGTCAAGCGCTGGAACGTGGGTTCGAACGACCACGATGGCCCGCGCCCATCTGGCTGGCATGTCGGTAGTCTTCTTGCGGGCACGCGCGCGCCGCTCGTGGTGGAGTTGGATGCACCCATCGACGGTCGGGATGTCGACTACCTCGTGGTTACGAACTCGAGTAATCTCCGAATCCAGGGGCATGCCCGGCTAGACGTTGGCGAAAAAAGATGGACCTTTACGCCCGACGATCCCTGGGCTGAATCGCGGTACACGCTGGCCGTCTTTGGCAACCTCGAGGACGCCTCCGGAAACCGCTTGAACGGACATTTCGAGTCGCCCGGGACTACGCCTGAGTCGGCAGCTGCCGACCTCTCCATCCCTCTAGCGGTTGGGCAGGACTAGGCCCCTCGTCCGACTCTCTCCGATGCGTTCCTTGACGGTTTGGATAATTTTGTGGTCGGGTTTTACGTCGGCCGCGGCTGGCGCTCAGGATGCGAGCTCCAACTCCACTCAGGGTTCGTCGGTGCAGAGTGTCGCGGAGCGGCCAGCATTGCTCGGCAATCGTTGGCAGGAAGACTGGTCTGCGCTGGCTGATCCGTCGTTGCGTACACAAGGGGGCGACACGCTGAAGTACATTTCACTGAGTTCGGGCGATCCGAAAACGTATCTTTCGCTCGGCGTGAACTTGCGTGAGCGAACCGAAATGTCAGACGCGGTGGCCTTCGGCCTCGGTAGCAGTCCCAACGCTACCTATCTGCTCAAGCGTTTCCAACTTCATGCGGATATACGCTTCGCCAATTACTGGCAAGCCTTCGTTCAGTTCGAGGATGCGCACACGTTGGGCAAGCAGGTGATCGGTGGCGCTGATCGCAATTCCCGGGATCTGCGGCTTGCGTTCGTCGCCTACGCTCGTCCATTGGCTGACGGCATGTTCAAGGCCCGCGTCGGACGGCAGGATTTCGCCTTTGATCTCCAGCGCTTTTTGTCGTTGCGCGACGGCCCGAACGTGCGGCAGTCGTTCGACGCGATCTGGGCTGCCTTGGAAATCGGGCCGTGGCGGTTTATTGGTCTCCTGAGCCAGCCAGTGCAATACAAGGACGGGCACCCGTTCGATGACACGTCCAACCGGCACTTTCGCTTGAACATCCTGCGTGTGGAGCGCTGGCTGCAGGGCGGTGGGGAGTTGTCGGCGTACTACGCGTTGTATAGTCGCGACAACCCACGGTACCTAGATGCTGTCGGCAATGAACGGCGCGATATCTATGATGTTCGCTACGCGGGTCAGCAATCCGGCGTGGACTGGGATCTGGAGGGCATGGCACAACGTGGTCGCGTCGGTGCAAAGGACATCGATGCTTGGGGCACGGGAGCGCGTGTGGGCTACACCTGGTCGAGCGCCTTGTCGCCGAGGCTCGGGCTGCAGGTCGATGCAGCCTCGGGCAACCGCCGCCGTGGCGATGGCACGCTCAGCACCTTCAATCCACTGTTCCCGAATGGCTATTACTTCACGGCGGCGGCCTTTACCGGCTACACCAATCTTGTTCACATCAAGTCGGGGCTGACAGTAAAACCCACGACGGAGCTTGTCGTCATGGGGGCGGTCGGTTTTCAGTGGAGGCAAACGACAGCGGACGCCATCTATGTACAGCCAGATATTTCACTACCCGGAACGGCGGGAAGCGGCGGTCGTTGGACTGGCGCCTATGGGCAAGTGCGTGTCGACTATGCTTTCAACGCCAACGTTACTGGCACGGTGGAAGCCGTGCACTACGACGTCGGTCGCACGATACGCATGGCCGGTGGACGTGACGGCGATTATGTTGGTGTCGAAGGGAGATTCACGTGGTGATGATCCGAAGCGGACGAAAGCGCGTGCTGATTGACGCCCACATCCGACTCGAAGGAGCCACGCTGCAATGGGCCAATTACAACGAAGATTCGGCCATCATCAGTTCGTCGCCACTACCGTCTCATCCGATGTGCCCTGCAATGCCATGGTGGCGGCGTCCGCGGCAGTCTGTGCACCGTTCAGCAAGACGGTGATCGTGCGGCTGGTGCCCGCACCGCTGCGAAGGGTCACATTGACCACCTGGCGAGCGGGCTCTGGATGGCGAACGACCGCGGAAGAAAAACGTGCCAGGCAGGCTGAGAACCCAACGTCGTCCACGTCACAGTAAGCCATGCGCGTCGCGCCAGCGACAATGGGCGTGGTTTTGGCGGTACAGGCGGAGGGGTCAGTCCCCATGCAGACAGCTTCGACCTCCGTAGTTGCGATACTGCTGGCGCTCAGGTGCGGTGCTTGCCAGTTCTGGCGCGCCTGCTGAACCGTCGTGGGTGCGATTGAACCTCCAATCTTCCGAACGTCGGTTAGGGATGTCTGTGCGTGGCACAGGGGAGCGACGAATAACGTCGCCATGGAAGTAGCGGCAAATACGGTAGGGAGGGTTCTCATGGTCGTTGCTCGCAGCCGCGGCCCGTATTCATAGCCTCCGCCCCAAACCAGCACCTGTCAATTGGAAACGTGCGCCAACCGGTGACCTGGTGGCTGGCAGACGTTCTCCATTACACGATTTCGGCAAAGCCCGGACGGTTCACCTGGCCATGCGCCGTCACGACTGCAATTGTGAGATGAGGGCGCGGCCAGCCGGCCCGGGAAGCGCGTCTTTGCGATAGACCACATGCATGGGGAGAAACACTTCCTTCATTTCGGGCGACCACGTCGATGCACAGCCTGATCCGCGAAGCATGATCGTGATCCTGCAGCCTGGCGGTGGTCCATGGAATTACAGCTTCGAGCCGCCATCCACCCGAATGGTGTCGCCCGTGATCCAGCGGGCATCGTCGCATGCCAGGAATGCGATGACGCCGGCGATGTCTTCCGGGGTGGCGAGGCGTTTGAGTGCCTGCATGGACAAGGCGCCTTCGCGACCGGCTTCGGTCTTGGTGAAGTTGGACATGTCGGTGTCGACCACGCCAGGTGCCACTGCGTTGACGCGGATGCCGCGTTCGCCCAGGGCCGCCGCAAAGTGCTTGACCAGCGTATCGACGGCGCCCTTCGTGGCGGCGTAGGCCGACAGCGTTCCGGCGACCGCGCGCGCGACCAGCGACGAGGTAAAGATAATGGTACCGCCCTTGCACATGGTCGGTAACAGCTGTTGGACCAGAAAATAAGGTGCGCGTACGTTGACTGCGAATAATTGATCGAAGTCTTCTACTGTCAACTCTTCGATGGATGCTGCTTTGGACACACCGGCATTAGCCACGAGAATGTCCAGGCGATCGCCCACGATGCCGCGGACATGCTTTGCCAGATCATGTGGGCCATCCGGCCTGCTCAGGTCGGCGCCAACCTTCTGGGCACGGCCGCCGGTGGCAATGATGTCGTTGACCACGGCATCGGCTTCTTTCTGCGAGCTGCCGTAGTGGACGATGACCTGAGCGCCTGCCTTCGCAAGTGCAATGGCGGTGGCACGGCCGATGCCGCGCGATGCCCCGGTCACCAGGGCGGTTTTTCCGGCAAGCGTAGTCATGTGAAGGGTTCCTGTCGTTGATGAGAGGCGCGTCAGGCCGTTTCTTCGATTGAATCGACGCGATCCGAATAAAAGGCAAGGTGGCTTTTGATCATTACGGAGGGTTGCGCTTGCTGGTTCATGATTGATCCTCCTGAGCGGGCGAAGTGGCTCATTTCGCCAGGGGTCGTGTGGCTGTGGGCGGGACGGGAGTCAGGCGTTAGTGCCGCCGTCAACTGTCAGGCTGGCGCCGGTGATGTAACCCGCCTCGGGGCCGGCGACGAACGCCACCATCGCAGCGATGTCCGCAACCTGACCATAGCGCTTCAGTGCTGTGTTGGCGATCTGCGGTGTTGCCCAGTCGCCTTCGGCGGGATTCAGGTCGGTGTCGATGGGACCAGGCTGGACATTGTTGACCGTGATGCCGCGGGACCCAACCTCACGCGACAGTCCTTGCGTGAACATTTTCACCGCGCCTTTGGTCGCGGCGTAAGCCGCCAGGCCGGGCGTCATACTCCGCTCGCCCACGCAGGAGCCGATGCTGATGATGCGACCACCATCCGATAGATGCTTGAGTGCCGCCTGCGTGGCGATAAACACGCCGCGCAGGTTGATATCGATCACCGTGTCCAGCTCTTCCTGGGTAGCTTCTTCGAAGGGCTTGGGGATGGCGGTACCGGCGTTGTTCACCAGGATGTCGAGTCGGCCGAAAGCCTTGATGACTTGTTCCACCGCGGCGTTGACAGCCTTGGCATCGGTCGCATCCGCGTGGATCGCGATGGCCTTTCCGCCGGCGCCTTCGATGTCCTTTACCACCTGGGCCGCGGCAGCGGAACCCTTGCTATAGGTGATCGCGACGCTGGCGCCATCGGCGGCCAGCCGCTTGGCAATGGCCGCGCCGATGCCGCGGGAGGCGCCGGTAACAAGGGCGGTCTTGTGGGTCAGGTTTGCCATGAGGGTGATCCTTTCAAAGCAGTTGGGGCAACGCGGCTATTCCGCCACGGCCCGAAATATGAGCTTGGATGGCGCGCTTTAAAAAGACTTTGTAAGCTGACTCCCATGCCTGAAAGGCATGGCATAGGAGTGGGCCCATGGAACTGCGTCATCTGCGCTATTTCATCGCGGTCGCCGAAACGGGCAGCCTGACGGTGGCCGCCGAACGGCGACTACACACATCGCAGCCCTCGTTGAGCCGGCAAATCAAGGATCTGGAAGATCAGGTTGGCGCGGACCTGCTGATCCGCAGCGCGCGTGGAATCACCCTTACCGAAGCGGGCAAGGTGTTCTTCGAGCACGCGCGGATGGTGTTGAGCCAGGTAGACATCGCCATCGAGGCGGCACGCAGGGCCGCGCAACCGAGTAAGCAACGCTTTTCGCTCGGGTTTCTCACTGGGCAGGAAATGACCTGGTTGCCGGAAGCCATGCACATTCTCCGCGCCGAACTGCCCAACATCGAGGTCACCGTTTCAAGCGATTACTCCCCGGACCTGGCCGAATCGCTGGTGCGCGGCAAACTCGATCTCGCCTTCCTGCGTGCCGAGCCCGATTACGATCTCGCGTATCACCCGGTCACACACGAATCACTGATCGTATTGATGCCCAGTGATCATCCCCTCACATCCCGCAAGACGATTCGCCCCAGGGATCTGGTCGGTGAACCTTTCATCGGCATCGGAAAAAAAGCGACGGTGTTGCAAGCGGTGATCGGCGACTACCTGACGCGCTCAGGTGTGGAAATGACGCCCGGGCAGCTGGTGGACAATCCGGCGATGGTGATGTCGCTGGTGGCTTCAACGCGTGGTGTGGCGCTCATCCCCACGTATGTGGAGAACCTGATGCCGTGGTCCGTGGTTAGCCGTCCGCTGGCCGGCGAAGTGCCCACCATTGACCTGGTGGTGGGCTACAGCAAAACGAACACCTCCCCCATCCTGAAGATGTTTCTGGCGCATTTGGACGACTTGATCGCGCGGGTGTCAAAGCTGCAGAAGTGAGTTGAAAGCAAAAGTCAGGGATCGCCCACGATTACGCTTATGACGATGGTGAAGGTGGGGATACCAGTCCCCGGCCCCGGCGACGCGCCAGGCCCATCCCCGGAAACCCGCGACTCGTCCCCGGGCCTGTGTTTTTCATCCCTTCGCGGATGAAACCATGGCCAGGGCACCACATGATCGGCGGCAACCACCGGAGAACCGATCATGGACCGCCGCACCCTGCTGAAGACTGCCCTCGTCCTGCCGTTATGGCCACTGGCCACGAAGGTGGATGCCTTCGTCACCGGCGGTGGTCGCTGGCTGAAACCGGGCGCCCGGGGATGGCCCACGGACGCTGACTGGGATGCACTGAACAGCCAGGTGGGTGGGCGCCTTTCCATTCCGAAGAACCCGCTACTGGACCCAGTCACCCGCGAGGAAGCGCTGGCCCACATCGGTAACCAGTTCTACGTGGGCGACCAGCCTGGCCTTACCCAGACCGGCGCGTATTACCGGGCATGGACATCCACCCCCAGCGCGCGGGTATTGGCTGCCGAGAGCGCGCAGGACATCGCCACGGCAGTCACCTGGGCGCG
This sequence comes from Pinirhizobacter sp., assembly GCF_036499745.1. Classification (NCBI taxonomy): domain Bacteria; kingdom Pseudomonadati; phylum Pseudomonadota; class Gammaproteobacteria; order Lysobacterales; family Rhodanobacteraceae; genus Pinirhizobacter; species Pinirhizobacter sp. Next base: position 14,635 of record NZ_DASYDG010000012.1, on the reverse strand, counting down.
GCGTCACCGCGTACGGCTGGTGATCCGGGGCGGCGGCCACAGCTATCTGGGCGCATCCAATGCACCTGATTCGCTGCTGATCTGGACCCGCCGGATGAACGCAGTGCAGATGGCCGACGCCTTCGTTCCGCAAGGTGCGCGGGCAGGCTTCGCCACGCAGCCGGCCGTCCACGTGGGTGCCGGCGCCATGTGGATCGATGCCTATCACGCGGTCACCACGGTCGGCGGCCGCTATGTCCAGGGCGGCGGCTGCACCACCGTGGGGTGTGCAGGCTTCACCAACGGCGGCGGCTTCGGAAGCCTTTCAAAAGGCTTCGGTACCGGCGCGTCGAACCTGCTGGAGGCCGAGGTCGTTACCGCGGATGGGAACATCCGCGTGGTGAACGCCTTCCAGGATCCGGACCTGTTCTGGGCGTTGAAAGGCGGCGGCGGTGGCAGCTTCGGGGTGATCACCCGGCTGACCTTCCGAACCCACGAACTGCCCGAACTTATCGGCGGGGTGCGGGGAACCCTCAAGGCGGATAGCGACGAGACATACCAGGCACTCGTGGCGCAGCTGCTGCGCCACTTCCGCGACCACCTGTGCAACACGCACTGGGGTGAATCGATCGAATTCCACGGTGACGGCCACCTGGACCTTTCGATGATGTTTCAGGGCCTGGGCGAAGATGAAGCGAAGGCCGCATGGCAGCCGTTGCTGGACTGGGTGGCGGCACGGCCGTCATACACGTGGGTCAAGCCGTTCTGGTTGAAGGCCATGCCTGCGCGGCACTTCTGGGACCTCGGCTTCTACCAGAAGCTTGGCCTCAACTTCGCGGTGCCGGACGACAGGCCGGGGACGCCGGCTTATCACATGATGTGGGCGGGCGACAGGGAACAAGTAGGTACGTACCTGCATGCCTACACCTCGGCATGGCTGCCCTCGGAGTTGCTCCAGGGTAACAAAGTGGAAACCCTGGCCACGGCGATCGTCGAGGCATCGCGCGAGCTGGGCTTCGCCCTCCACTTCAACAAAGGCCTGTACGGGGCGTCTGCGCAAACGCTCGCCCAGGCCCGCGATACTGCCATGAACCCCGAGGTGCTGAATGCTTTTGCCCTGGCCATCATCGCCAACGGCGGCCCGCCCGTGTTCGAGGGCTTGCCGGGAGTCCATCGCGACGAGGCGAAAGCGCAGCGGGGCGCCGAGGCAACGCAAAAGTCGTACGCCAGGCTGACCCAGGTCGCCCCCGGGGCAGGGGCCTACTTCTCTGAAAGCGACTTTTTCCAGAAGGATTATAAGAAGGCTTACTGGGGTACGAACGTTCCGCGCCTGGCTGCAGTGAAGCGGAAGTACGACCCCGAAGGGATATTCATGGTGCGAAACGGGATCGCATGAAAGATGCCAGTGAGGAGCACATGCGTGGCACGTCGTGCACGATAGAGATCAACGTGCCGCTGGAAGAACCATCTCACCGTCTTCCTTGATGAAGGATGCTGGCTGTCGGTCAAGCAGATCGAGCACTGACTCCGATGGCCTGCACAGCCTGACGCCCTTGGGCGTGACCACGATCGGTCGGTTGACCAGGATGGGATGGGCGACCATTGCGTTCAAGATCTGATCGTCGCTGACACCTGGCTCGAGCAAACCAAGCTCGGCGGCGGGCGTGCCTTTTGCACGAAGGAGATCGCGCGGCGCCTTGGCCATGGCACTCAGAAGCTTGTCCAGCTGAGCCCGTGTCCAGCCGGTCTTGAGGTACTCAACGACGGTCGGCTGGTACCCGGCAGCGCGGATCATCGCCAGGGTGTTGCGCGAGGTGCCACAGTCCGGGTTGTGATAGATCGTGATGGAGAAGTTGTCGCTCATGCTGCTTGTTGCTCCTTTAGAAGCCACTGGAACAGAATGCTCGCCGTGACGGCGCCGACCAGCTGGGCCACGATGAACATCGGCATCGAACCCGGTGCGATCCCGGCGAAGGTATTGGACAGCGATCGCGCGATCGTCACTGCCGGGTTGGCGAAGGAAGTCGAGGCAGTAAACCAATAGGCCGCAGTGATATAGAGCCCAACGATCATTGGTGTCGCATCCGGCTTGAAGCGGATCGAGCCAAGGATCGCGGCGATTAGGCCGAACGTCGCCACGAACTCAGCGAATGCCTGGGCCGGACCGTCGCGCAGTTTGGTCGATACCTGGAGGATCGGCTCGGCGAACATGGCATGTGCCATCCAGACGCCGAGAACTCCACCGATGACCTGGGCGGCAATATAGATGCCGGCCATAGGCCAGGTGATCTCCCGCCGAAGGGCAAAAACGAGCGTCACGCCCGGGTTGAAATGGGCGCCGGACAGCGGGCCGAAGATCGTGATCAGCACGACCAGGCCCGCGCCGGTGGCGAGCGTGTTGCCCAGCAGCGCAATGGCGACATTCCCACCCGCCAGCCGCTCGCCCATGATCCCCGAGCCAATCACGACCACCAGCAACATTGCCGTGCCGAGCGCTTCGCCTGTAACGCGACGAAGCATAGAGAAAGCCCTCAGCGGCGGTTCCAGGCTGGCCGGGGCCATCAGCAGCAGGCTGGTGCGCGCGCAGGTTTCGCGTCGGTTACCGGGGGCGCGCAGCACGCCACCTTCGATTGGGCAGAGAGAACGACGTCCGGCTCGTCTTCGCCGTAGGTGATTGCCTCGCCGAAGGTGTGGAAAGTTTCCCAGCGCAGGCCGTTCGGATCATTGACCCAGGCCTTGTCCGATTGAGCGTAGCAGCAGGTGGTCGCCTCCTGGTCGCGGGTGACCTCACCGGCGGCCTTCAGTCTGCCCGCTAGCTCCCCCAGTTCTTCCGAACTCTCCACCTGGATGCCCAGATGGTCGACACCGGTGACACGGGCACGATCGGAAATGGCGAAGTTGACCCGTGGATCGTCGAGCATCCACTTGGCGTAGTCGTCTTTTATAACGTCGGGTTCGGCGCCGAATAGTGTGGAATAAAAGCCGATGGACGTGGCGAGGTCTTGGACGGCGACATGGACATGCAGGCGCTTCACGAAATGGCTCCTTCGGGTTGGGTGCAACAGGCGGTGCGGGCCGCCACATCGGCGATGGGCGCACACACCTCCGGCCGGCCCTGGCAACAGTCTTCCATCAGATAGACCAGCAGATCACTCATGCAGTCGTAGTCGGCGGCGTAGATGATCGAGCGGCCGTCACGTCGACTGGCTACGAGGCCGGCGTTTGCCAGGATCGTTAGCTGGGCCGACAAGGTGTTTGGGGGGATTTCAAGCGTTCGGGCGATCTCCCCAGCGGCGAGGCCGTCCCGGCCGGCCTTGATCAATAGGCGGAAAACGGCGAGCCGGCTTTCCTGGGAGAGGGCGGACAGGCGTTTGATGGCTTCATTTGATTCCATATTTCCAATAATATTGAAATATAGAAACAAGTCAACCTTGATCAGAGCGAGTGGCGACTACCGGATCCCCGCAAAACGACCATAACAGGCAAAATAAGCGGCTGACCACGTGCGATTCCCCTCCGGGCATCCCACATCGTGCCGCTTTACTCGATACGGATCACGCTCTTGACCACCACACCACCGGCTGATGACGCCGATACCGCACTGCTGCAACGCTTACGCGAAGCGGCGCAGCTGCTTGAATCGGTTGCGGCCGATCGACTATTGCTGGACAGGCTCCCGGCAGAAGACCGCCAACGCCTGCATCAGGCGGTGGCACAGGTCTATCACCCCGACCCGGGTGAGCGTCGGATCAAGTTGAAGGCTGCCCAGAAGGCGAGGCATGCGTCGAAGATCCAGGCCGAGGACACCGTGCTGAACCAGACCGGCATTCGCGCTCTGCGCCGCAAACCGGTATTCACCACGCCGAACGTGTTTGCTCCGCAGGGCTTCGAGGCGAACGACATCACGCCCGATGCCGATGCCGCGCAACCGCGCGAATCGATCGAGCCCAAGCACTGCTATGTGTGCAAGCAGAAATATTCGGCGATCCATTTCTTCTACGATCAGCTGTGCCCCACCTGTGCCGCGTTCAACTACGCCAAGCGCACGGAACTGGTTGACCTGCGCGGTCGCGTCGCGCTGCTGACCGGTGGTCGCGTGAAAATCGGTTATCAAGCCGGTCTGAAATTGCTGCGCGCTGGCGCGGAACTGATCGTCACCACGCGCTTCCCGCGCGACTCGGCGGCACGCTACGCCGAGGAACCGGATTTCGGCGAATGGGGCCATCGCCTGCAAGTCTACGGACTGGACCTGCGCCACACGCCAAGCGTCGAAGCATTCTGCCATGAACTGGTTGCCACGCGGCCGCGACTGGACTTCATCATCAACAACGCCTGCCAAACCGTGCGCCGCCCACCCGATTTCTACGCTCACATGATGGAAGGGGAGACGGCAGCGCTGCACGACATGCCCGAACACGTTCGCAAACTGGTGGGTCACTACGAGGGCTTGCGCGGCTCCAATATCCTGCCAGAGGCCGGTGTTACGGCGAACCCGCTGGCCAGCCGCGCCACGGACCTTCCCGGCCTGACCCGCGCTGCCGAACTATCCCAGATGCCGTTGCTGCCCGAAGAGCTTCTGGCGCAGAGCCACCTGTTCCCCGAGGGCAGGCTCGACCAGGACCTGCAGCAGATCGACCTGCGCGAACGCAATTCGTGGCGTTTGCTGATGGCCGAAGTACCCTCGGTGGAATTGCTGGAAGTGCAGCTGGTCAATGCCATCGCGCCATTCATCATCAATGCGCGACTGAAGCCGCTGATGCTGCGCACATCCGAACGCGACAAGCACATCGTCAACGTGTCTGCGATGGAAGGCCAGTTCTACCGCAACTTCAAGACCACGCGCCATCCACACACCAACATGGCGAAGGCCGCGCTCAACATGATGACGCGCACCTCGGCTACCGATTACCACAACGACGGCATCCACATGAACAGCGTCGACACCGGCTGGGTGACCGATGAGGATCCGGCCGGGCTGGCAGCGAAAAAAGTTTTGGAAGAGCGTTTCCACCCGCCGCTGGACATCGTGGACGGCGCTGCGCGTATCGTGGATCCAATCATCAGTGGCATCAACACCGGCGAACACGTGTGGGGGCAGTTCCTGAAGGATTATCGACCGACCGACTGGTAAGTCTGGATGGCATAGGCGTTCACTGGCATGAAAAAGCCAAAAACGATTGCGACGGTAAGCCCCGGCATCCGCATCGGTAGCGCCGGCTGGTCGATCCCTTCCAGGGAAGCAGGCCTTTTTGCGACGGACGGCAGTCACCTTGAACGCTACGCGCAGGTCTTCTCCTGCGTGGAGATCAACACATCGTTCTATCGTTCGCACCAGAAAAAAACGTATGTTCGTTGGGCGAACAGTGTGCCTGATACGTTCCGCTTCAGCATAAAAATGCCGCGTACCATCACTCATGATCTACGGTTACGGCAATGCGAAATGCCCGTACGCATTTTCTTCGAGGAGGTAACTTCCCTCGGGAATAAGTTGGGCTGCATACTCGTTCAACTGCCCCCCAGCCTTGCGATGGATGAAAATGACGCTACGGTCTTTTTCTCCTTGCTACGTGACTTCACTTCAGTCCCCATCGTTTGCGAACCGCGCCACTCGAGCTGGTTCACATCCCTTGGCAGCTCCGTGTTAAAAGACGGGGGCGTTGCATGCGTACAAGCGGATCCTTCGCCAGTACCCGGTGGCGACTGCGAAGGAGATCCAGGGCTGCTCTACATCCGCCTGCACGGGTCGCCACACGTATATTACTCAGCTTACGACAAAGCATTTCTCGAGGGCGTAGCTGCGCAGATACGTCTGGCCCGGAAGATGAAACGTGACGTCTGGTGCATCTTCGATAATACGGCCCGCGGTGAAGCCGTGCCCAATGCGTTGACCTTGCTGGAGCTACTTGACGAGAGCGTGTTCCCATCGTGAGATGGTTCGCGTTTCATGCCAGGCTATGTGCCGAAGCGGTGGCCGAATAGCCCGGATGCTCCCCGGCACCCAATGATCCTGAGAACCCCGGTTTCGCGGCCAGGAATGACAAGGGCCTGGCGCTGGCGCTGGAAAGGGCGAAGACCACCACGAACTACGCCGGCTACCTCTACGCGTTGCGTGACTACACCGCCAGCTTCAACGATGGGCATCTCGGGTTCTTCGTGCCGGACGGGGTGGAGAACCCTCATCTGGACGTGCGCTGGCCGGTCCGTTGGTGCGTAAGCTTCGGCGGCAAACTTCCGCCATCGACACGAGTGTGCCGCATGATTGTGGAATATATCCGCTACCACACCCCTGCACAGGACGCCGAAGCATGACTCAGCCATCAGTGCCAACCCTTTATGAATGGGCCGGCGGCAACGAGGCCTTCGAGCGGCTGACAACAGTGTTCTACGAGCGTGTCACCACGGAGCCCTTGCTGGCTCCGCTGTTCGCCCATATGGCGGCCGATCATCCGCGGCTGGTGGCTGCTTTCATCGCCGAGGTGCTCGGTGGCCCGGCGTTCTACAGTCAGGAGCGGGGCGGACACCACGCGATGATCCTGCAACATCTGGGCAAGCATCTGACGGAAAGCCAGCGCACGCGATGGATGTCGTTGATGCTGGAGTGTGCGGATGCCATTGGGTTGCCGGACGACCCGGAGTTCCGCTCGGCCTTCGTGGGTTATCTCGAATGGGGCACACGGCTGGCAGTGATCAATTCCCAGCTGGATTCACTGCCTGACGTCGATTCCGCCATGCCCGCCTGGGGCTGGGGACCCGTGGGCGGCCCTTACCAGGGGTGATGCCAGGCCGCGGGCGCCAGGGTCAGGTTATTCTTCCGCCGCCGCTTCGCGACCCTGCTGTCGGATCAGCGCTTCTTCACGGGCATCGTTGATGGACTGCCGGATACTGTCGAGATCCACCTCGGATTCGTCTGGCTCGAACTCGCCGGTCAGTTCCGAATCCGGTCGCAGCTCACCCGCTTCGAACAACGCCCACATCTCTTCGCCGTACCACGTCTCAAATAGGTCCGGTGCCCAACGTCCAAGATGCGCCGTGAGGTTGTTGACGTCACGCAACAGCATCGCGCGCGCCGCATTGTTGCCCGCGGCACTGACCACTTGGGGAAAATCGATTACTACCGGCCCATCCGGGCCGACCAATACGTTGTACGCGGACAGATCCCCATGAATCAGCCCGATACACAGCATCCGTACCACCTGCCGCACCAGCACACGATGGTATTCACGCGCCGTCTGCGCACTGAGTTCAACCTCACCCAGGCGTGGTGCGGAGAAACCTTCGGCGTCGGTAACCAGTTCCATCACTAGTACACCGTGGAAGTAGCCATACGGCTCAGGCACACGTACACCAGCGAGGCGCAATTGGTAGAGCGCATCGACCTCGGTGTTCTTCCAGGCTACTTCCTGCTGCTTGCGACCGTACTTGCTGGCCTTGCCGATCGCACGCGCCTCCCGGCTGCCTCGTACCTTGCGACCTTCCTGATACTGCACGCGCTGCTGGAAGCTGCGTTGGGCCAGGTCTTTGTAAACCTTCGCGCAGCGTATGTCGTCGCCGCTGCGGACAATGTATACCGCCGCTTCCTTGCCACTCTTGAGTGGTCGCAGCACTTCATCGATGACGCCGTCTTCTATCAGCGCCTGCAAGCCTTGGGGGGTCTTCACGGTGTCTCTGGGAGCGATTGGCGCCGCGAGGGCGGCCATTAACCGCCAAGTTTCGCATTTTCGGGTGCGAGTTGCCATCGTGAGATGGGCGGCGCCTGATTCGTCGAATTATTTCGGTGTGAGGTGGTACAGGCCGCCGGAACTGGCGTCTTCCAGTAGCCAGAGCGAGCCGTCCGGCGCTTCTTCGATATCGCGGATGCGTTTTCCGATGCTCCAGCGCTGGACCGCGGTGGCGCCGCCCTTGCCGTCAAACGTGACGCGAACGATTCCGAGGCTGGCAAGGCCGCTGATCAAGGCGCTGCCCTTCCAGTGAGGGAACAGGCTGCCCTTGTAGAACATCAGGTTGCCCGGCGCGATCACCGGCGTCCAATAGATCACTGGCTTGACCAGGTCTGGCCGCGTATCAGGGCTGGGAATGGGTACGCCGTCATAGTTGACGCCATAGGAGACCAGCGGCCAGCCGTAGTTCTTGCCACGCTGGATCAGGTTCAGTTCGTCGCCGCCGCGCGGCCCATGCTCGAGTTCCCACAGTCGACCATCGGGACCGAAGGCGAGGCCATAAGGTGTACGGTGGCCGGTACTCCAGGTTTCCGCCGGCGTCAGGTTTGGACCGGGGAACGTATAGGTGCTGACCACCGGCGCAGTCTTGGCTGCCTCGGTATTGGCTGGCGGATCGATCAGCGGAATGGTGCGGGCACCGACCTTTCCTGCCCACGGATTGCCTGGCGCGGGTTTGCCGTCCAGCGTCAGCCGCAAGATCTTGCCTACCGGTTGGTCCGGATCCTGCGCGGGCTTGAAGCGCTGGCGGTCGCCCACCGTCAGGAACAGATACTTGCCGTCCGGTGAAAAGGCGACCTGGGCGCCGGGTTGACCACCCTTGCCCGGGGGCATCTGGTGCCACAGCACTTCGAAGCCATCCAGCCGCGGCTGCTCGCCATCGAGCACGAGCCGACCCCGGCCCAACGCCAGGCCCCCACCATAGGCACCCGGTTCGACATAGGTGAGATACACATGGTGGTCCGTGGCGTAATGGGGTGAAAGGAAGACGCCGTGCATGCCGTCCTGGCCTTCAAAATAGCTGGATGGGACGCCCTTGATTTCGGTCTTGGCGCCCTGCGGAGTCACCAGATCGACGCGGCCGACCTTCTCGGTCACAAGCATGCGGCCATCGGGCAGGAACGCGATGCGCCAAGGCAGATTGAAGCTCGCCACTTTCGTGATGGTGAAGGGAAGGTCGGGGTCGGATTTCTGTTCGCCCGCATTGGTCTGCGCATGGGCGGCGCCTGTTAGCAGAACCGCAAGAAAAAACCCGCTTGCCAGCTTCATCATTTGCATCTTTCCTTGCGAACGAATGACCCGGGACATCATAGCGTTCTGGATGCCGCCTCGGTGTGATGGTTTCTTGGAAAGCGCGCATACTCGTCAGGGGCCGAGGGACATTCCTAGTCGAGGGGAATATGGAAGCCAACGATGTTCAACGACGCGCCATCCGCGTCCGTGCAAATGCATACCTGGCGGTCACGCTCGCGACCATCCTTGCCGCGACGCCTATCGCTGCCGCCGCTGCGGGCCTGCAGCGTGCCAGTTCGGGGGAGGACCGCAAAACCCTTGAGGGCAGGTACGCGGATGCGCTCCAGTCGAGCGTCATGCGGCACTGGGTACCTACCGATAGCGACCGTGGACACTGCAGGGTATACATCAAGCAGGCTCTGGGTGGCGAGGTGTTGAGCGTCCATGCGGACCCGGGCTGTACGTTTACCAGCGAGCGGTTAGAAGCCGCTCGGAAGGCCGTATTTGACGCCTCGCCTCTTCCGTACCGGGGGTTCGAATCGATATTCCGGGCTGACCTTACCTACACGTTCAAGGGGTGGCGGTGATCCTCGGAGCGTGGATGCAACCATTTGTGTTTATTCGGGCACTACCCGTCTTCGACTGTAACTTATCGCGCCCCCGGTGTTGATTGCTTGCAGTGTCACCAGGTGAGCGTTGATGGAAAACAGGGTTCGATATACGCGTGTTGCGATGCTGCTGCACTGGGCGATTGCACTGTTGATCATCGCCAATATCGCCCTCGGCCTGAGTGCTGCACTGCTGCCACCATCGATATTGTCCGATAGGGGTGCGCGCATGGTGATCGACACGCACAAGTCCATCGGCATCACGGTGCTGGGGCTGGCCATCTTGCGCGTGCTGTGGCGGTTGACGCATCGGCCGCCGCCGCTTCCGAGCGTATTTGCTGGCTGGGAAAAGGCTATGGCGCACGCCGCGCACGTCGCGCTTTATGTGCTGATATTCGCACTGCCCCTTAGCGGCTGGATGCACGACTCGGCGTGGATAGCCGCCCAATCGCATCCGATGTACTTGTTCGGTCTGGTGCCATGGCCGCGTATCGGCTTTTTGCTGCATCTGGATCCTGCCCTGAAAGATCAGCTGCATACGCAGTTGGGGACGTTGCATACGGCGTGCGGTTATGCGCTTTACGCGGTGCTGTCGCTGCATATTCTGGGCGCGCTCAAACACCAGTGGATTGACCGCCACCCGGTGCTGGGGCGGATGCTGTAAAGGATGTTGATGGAAGCGTCCCTTTCTGCTCTCGATCGTGCGCGGGCGATGACCTCGCCACGCATCTCGCCCGTGCGTACTCCGCCGATCAGCGTACTGATCCACGGTGGCGTGATGGCGCTGTGGCTGGTGTTGTTCGTGCGGGCGTTTTTTCTGAATGGCGTTGCTGCCTGGTCCACCGGTATTGCGTATGCCACATACGACACGCTGCTGCTGGTCTTCGTAGCGTGGCAATCACTCTCGCTGGTGAGGCCGCTGTCACCGGTTGCGGCCAGTCACCCCGCACCGACGCTGGGCGTGGTCGTTGCCGCGCATAACGAAGCGGCGGTATTGCCGATCACACTCAATGCGTTGCTCGGCCAGACCTTCGTGCCAACCCAGATCGTGATCGCCGATGATGGATCGACCGATGGTACCGGCGCACTGCTGGCTGAGCGCTACGGCCTGGTCGACCCCGGTGAGGGCAGGTTGAGCGAACCGAGTCCGTCCTTTCCCACGTTGCGCTGGTTGCGCATGCCACACGGTGGCAAGGCGCGCGCCTTGAATGCGGCGATCGTCTTGATAAATACCGAGACGGTGATGACCGTCGATGCGGATACGCTGCTCGAACCAGAAGCATGTGCGGCGATATCCCACGCGTTCGCCGTATCGCCAAACCTGGTGGTCGCGGCAGGGCTGCTGTCGCCAGTCTGCAGCCGCACGGCCAGCGGTCGCTTCTTTCAGTGGTTCCAGACCTATGAATATATCCGCAACTTTATTTCCCGCTATGCGTGGATGCGAGCGCATAGCCTTCTGCTGATATCCGGCGCGTTTGCGTGCTTTCGACGCGAGCCCTTGTTGACTGTCGGTGGTTTCGATCCGGATTGTCTGGTGGAGGATTATGAGCTGATTCACCGGCTGCGTCGCTATGCCCTCGACTGCGGTCTGGACTGGGACGTACGCGTGATCGGCGGCGCCAGGGCGCGCACTGATGCACCAAGCACATTGCCCAGTTTTCTGCGTCAGCGGCGGCGCTGGTTCGCAGGCTTTTTGCAGACGCAGTATTGGTATCGCAGCATGATCGGCAACCGGCGGTACGGTCTGCTCGGTACGCTGATGCTGCCGGTGAAGGCTTTTGACACGGTGCAGCCGCTCTATGGATTGACTGCCTTCTTCTTGCTGCTCGCCTTTCTCTTTGGCGGCCACGTCGCGATCGTGCTGCCGGTGTTGTTCATCATCCTCGGCAAGATCACCATCGATCTGACGTTTCAGTCCTGGTCCGTGCATTTGTACCGACGCTGGACTGGCGACAGTACAACCTCAAGTTTCGGCATGGCATTGCTCGCGTCGGTCCTGGAGCCATTTTCATTCCAGTTGATGCGTCACGGCGGTGCGGCACTTGGCTGGCTATACTTTTTACTCAGGCGTAGCGAGTGGGGCACCCAGCACCGGGAAGGGCTCAATTCGGCCGAGGAAGGACATTAGTTCACGGCGACGTGACCTATGGCAGGAGGAGGGGCATGACCTTCGGCCTACCATAGGATGGCTGTCATGTCGGGTAGGGGCTCCGTTCATCTGACCGGGATCCTTCACCCTGAGCGCAGACCTGCCCGGAGAGCCTTCGTTGAAAACCACATCCTTCGCTTGCACCTTACTGGCGCTCGCCGCCATGCCCGCCTTCGCCGACGTTGCGCCGCCGCAGGATGTCCCGTTCAACGGCAGCCTCAAGATAGCCGTGGACGCCACTGATATCGCCCATCGCGTGTTCCGCATCAACGAAACGATTCCGGCCCAGGCCGGCCCGTTGACCCTGCTGTACCCGCAATGGTTGCCCGGCGCGCATTCGCCAGGCGGCCCGATCGACAAGCTCGCCGGGCTGGTGGTCAAGGCCAACGGCAAGGTACTGCCGTGGACGCGCGATCCGCTCAACGTCTACGCCTTCCATGTTGACGTGCCGCAGGGCGCGACCGAAGTGCAGGCTTACTTCGAGTACCTCTCGCCGCAAGACACCAAGCAGGGCCGCGTGGTGATGACGCCGGAGATGCTCAACCTGCAGTGGAACGCTGTCACCTTGTACCCGGCCGGGTACAACGCCAACCGCATCATGTCCCAGGCCAGCGTGACCTACCCAGCCGGCTGGCAGGCCGGTACCGCGCTGGAAGTGGCATCCACCAGTGGCAACACGGTGACCTACAAGCCGATTGACTACGACGACCTGGTCGATTCACCCATCTATGCCGGCAAGTACTTCAAGCGCGTGGACCTTGATCCCGGTGCGCAAACCCCGGTGCACATGGACTTCGTCGCCGACGATCCGAAATACCTGGAAATGAAACCCGAGCAGATCAAGCCGTTCCGCGACCTGGTGCAGCAGATGTACAAGCTGTACGGCGCGCATCACTACGATCACTACGATTTCCTTGTCTCGCTCAGTGACAAGATGAGCGGCAATGGCCTGGAGCACCACCGCTCCAGCGAAGACGGCACCGGCGCGGACTTCTTCACCGAATGGAACAAGAGCGCGATGAGCCGCGACCTGTTCTCGCACGAGTTCAACCATTCCTGGGACGGCAAGTACCGCCGGGGTGCGGATCTGGCCACGCCGAGCTTTAACGTGCCGATGAGCGACACCCTGCTGTGGGTGTACGAGGGCCAGACCCAGTTCTGGGGTCACGTGATGGCGGCGCGTTCGGGCTTGTGGACCGACGAGCAGGCGCGTGACATGTGGGCTTATACCGCCTCGGTCTATGACAAGGGCCGTCCGGGCCTCGCCAGCTGGCGCAATGTACAGGACACCACCAACGATCCGATCATCGGCGGGCGCGGCGGACAGCCGTACCACAACTATCAGGGCCGCCAGGAGTACTACTCCGCCGGCCAGATGATCTGGCTGGACGTCGACGGCAAGCTGCGCGAACTCAGCGGCAACAAGAAGACCATCGACAACTTCGCCAAGGCGTTCTTCGGCATGGAGAACGGCAAGTGGGACGTCAATCCCTACACCTTTGAAGACGTGGTCAAGACGCTCAACACCATCGAACCGTTCGACTGGGCGAAGTACCTGCGTGAGCGCCTGGACGGGCATGGCCCGCTGATCGGCGGACTGGCCTCGCACGGCTGGAAGCTGGTCTACAACGACAAGCCTTCTGCCGCGATCGATGCCATGGAGAAGCAGCGCGGCGTCTCCGAGCTCACTTACTCGCTGGGTGTATTGATCGGTAAGGGCGGCGACATCAGCGACGTATTGTGGGATGGGCCCGCCTTCAAGGCCGGCCTCTCGCCCGGCATGAAGATCGTCGCGGTCAACGGCAAGGAGTTCTCCGGCGATGCCATCAAAGACGCCATCACCGCCGCGGCCAAGGACAAGAGCCAGCCGGTGGAGCTGCTGGTGAAGAACTTCAACGAGTTCCAGACCCTTCGCGTGGACTACCACGACGGCCTGAAGTACCCGCATCTGGAACGAGACACGAGCAAGCCCGACACGCTCGCACAGCTCATCAAGGCTCGCTGATCGCCGATGTGGGCGCATATATGGCGGGGAATGCTTGGAGTCGGCATGCCTAAGTGCCGAATTCTTGCGATGGTTGCGTTGCTCGTTGCTGGTGTCACGACCCTGCGGGCACAACCCGTCAGCAATGACATTCTCTTCAATGGCAACGCGACGATCCTGGTCGAGGCCGACCAGCCGGCGCCCGTTCGTCACGCTGCCGAGGACCTCGCGTCAGACATGCGCAAGGTCTTCGGCAAAGCGCCCCAAATCGTCGCACGAGCACAGGACGGCGGACCGGTCGTTATCGCACTCGGGAATGAGGCGACCGGAGCGCCGGCGGATCATGACTCGACCCCGGAGGCCTTCTCGATCACCAGTGGGCCGGTTACCCTCGACAACGCGCGTACGGTCCAGGTCATTCGCCTCGCCGGCGCCGACATGCGCGGCACGCTCTATGCGATCTATCAGTTCTCGCAGGACGTGCTCGGCGTCGACCCGATGTACTACTGGACCGATCACGAGCCTGCGCACCAGACCGCTATCCATCTGCCAGCGAGACTCGACAGGCGCTTTGCACCACCCGTCTTCCGTTATCGCGGCTTCTTTATCAATGACGAGGATCTGCTTACCGGATGGGCTCCCGGGGAGGCGACGGATCACACCGGCATCTCGCTCGAGGTCTGGAACAAGATCTTCGAGACCATTCTTCGCCTTAAGGGGAATATGGTGGTGGCGGGCACATGGCCATTCGCCAACGAACCGCAGGATCGGCTCGTCGCGGAGCGGGGTTTGCTTTTGAATCAACACCACGCGACGCCCGTCGGCGTTAACTTTTCGCGCTGGCCTGCGGATGTCCCTTACAACCTGACAAACGATCCCCAATACATCGAGAACGCCTGGAAAAACGCCGTCGCCGCCTATCCGGTGGACCAGCAGATCCTGTGGGAGGTTGGCCTTCGTGGACTGT
>NZ_DASYDG010000011.1:0-35615 GCF_036499745.1 Pinirhizobacter sp. | reverse complement strand
CGCGAGGTGATGATTGTCGCCAACGACGCCACGGTGAAGGGCGGCGCGTATTTCCCGATGACGGTGAAGAAGCATCTGCGCGCGCAAGAGATCGCCATGCAGAACAAGTTGCCGTGCGTGTATCTGGTGGATTCCGGCGGCGCCAATCTTCCGCACCAAGCCGAGGTCTTCCCCGATCGCGAACACTTCGGCCGCATCTTCTACAACCAGGCGCGCATGAGCGCACTGGGCATCGCCCAGGTGGCGGTGGTGATGGGTTCGTGCACCGCAGGCGGCACCTATGTGCCGGCGATGAGCGATGAGACCATCATCGTGCGCGAGCAGGGCACCATCTTCCTTGGTGGTCCGCCGCTGGTGAAGGCCGCCACCGGCGAGGTGGTGGATGCCGAGGCCCTGGGCGGGGCCGACGTGCACACGGCGGTGTCGGGCGTAGCCGATCACTTCGCCGAGAACGACGCCCATGCGCTGTCGATCGCCCGCGACGTGATCGCCAGCCTCAACCGCCGCAAGCAGGGGCGCCTGGCCGTGCGCACGCCCGCCGAACCGCGGTATCCGGCCAGCGAACTCTATGGCGTGATCCCCGCCGATACGCGCCGCCCGTTCGACATCCGCGAACTGATCGCCCGCATCGTCGACGGCTCGGAGTTTCATGAATTCAAGGCGCGCTATGGCAAGACGCTCATCACCGGTTTTGCCCACATCCACGGCTACCCCGTGGGAATCATCGCCAACAACGGCATCCTGTTCGCCGAATCGGCACTCAAGGGTGCGCACTTCATCGAACTATGCAACCAGCGCAACGTACCGTTGGTGTTCCTGCAGAACATCACCGGCTTCATGGTGGGCCGCAAGTACGAGAATGCCGGCATCGCCAAGGATGGGGCCAAGATGGTCACCGCCGTGGCGTGTTCGCACGTGCCCAAATTCACAGTGGTGGTAGGCGGCAGCTTCGGCGCCGGCAACTACGCCATGTGTGGCCGCGCCTACGGCGGGCGTTTTCTTTGGATGTGGCCCAACGCCCGCATCAGCGTGATGGGTGGCGAACAGGCAGCGTCTGTACTTGCCACGGTGCGCCGTGACGGCATCGAGGCGGGTGGCGGCAGCTGGAGCGCTGAAGACGAAGAAGCCTTCAAGGCCCCGGTGCGCGACCAGTACGAACGCCAGGGGCATCCGTACTACGCCAGTGCGCGGCTGTGGGACGACGGCATCATCGATCCTGCCGACACCCGCCGGGTGCTGGGCCTGGCCATCTCGGCAACGCAAAACGCACCAGACGTGGAAGGCAATTTCGGCGTTTTCCGCATGTAGGCAGGCGTGCTAACCTCGCCGGTCCATGTCGAGCACCGACACTCCGCGACAGGTCTACACGCCCACGGCGCTCAACCGCCTCGTGCGCGACCTGCTGGAAGACGTCCTTCCCCTGGTGTGGATCGAGGGCGAGCTGTCCAACGTGGCACGTCCGGCGTCAGGGCACATCTACTTCACGGTCAAGGATGCCGGCGCGCAGATCCGCGGCGCGATGTTCCGCATGAAGGCCGGCCAGCTGCGTTTTCGCCCCGTCGACGGCATGCACGTGTTGCTTCGTGGCCGCGTGGGCCTTTACGAAGCCCGTGGCGAGTTCCAGCTGGTGGCCGACCATATGGAACTGGCCGGTGAAGGCGCCTTGCGCCGCGAATTCGAGGCCCTGAAAGCGAGGCTCGCCGAAGAAGGCCTGTTCGACACGGCCCGAAAACGCCCGCTGCCACCGATGCCCCGGCGCATCGGCATCGTTACCTCGCCCTCAGGTGCCGCGGTGCGCGACGTCCTCAGCGTTTTGCGGCGGCGCTTCGCGCTGGCGGAGGTCGACATCCTGCCCTCGCCGGTCCAGGGTCGCGAGGCGCCGCCCATGCTGCGCTCGATCCTTGAGCGCGCCGCGGCCAGCGGCCGCTACGACGTGATCCTGCTCACCCGCGGCGGCGGTTCGCTCGAAGACCTCTGGGCCTTCAACGACGAGGCGCTCGCCCGCGCCATCCATGCCAGCGCGGTGCCGGTGGTTTCGGCCGTCGGCCACGAGGTCGACTTCACCATCGCCGACTTCGTCGCGGATCTGCGCGCCGCCACCCCGTCGGCCGCGGCGGAACTGCTGGTACCGGACGAAGCCGATCTCTTCCGAGTCCTTGACCGCCAGCGCGATCGCCTGGCCACCTTGCTTACCCGGCGCCTGCAGCACGCACAGCAACGCAGCGACCACCTCGCCGCGCGCCTGCAGGCACAGCGTCCACAGGCGCGACTGCGCCGGGATGCCGAACGCATGGCCTCCCTCGATCGGCGCCTGCGCCTGCTTGCCATGCAACTGGGTGGCGCCAATCGTCATCGCCTGGCACGCCTGCAGTCGCGATTGCTGGCGCGGCATCCGGGCCGATTGCTCGACCTGCAACGCCAACGCACCAAGGCCCTGCACGACCGTCTACGCCAGGCCATGCTGCGGCGCCTGGAACGCGAACACACGAACTTGCGGCAGCAGGCCCGTACCCTGCAGGCGGTAAGTCCGCTGGCTACGCTCGACCGCGGCTATGCCATCGCCTTCGATGCAAAGGGGCTGGTGCTAAGGCGCGCCGCCGATGTCGCGCCGGGCGACACCGTGCGCATCCGCCTGGCTGAGGGCGAATTCCCCGCACGCGTGGTGAAGCCCTGACGCGCCAGGGTGCTGCATGCGCACCGGCCACCTCACAGCCATTGAACGCCTGCCGCGCCACCATGCGCCATGCAAACACGTCCGGAGCCCGTCATGCTCGATGCCCATTACCCCTGCTACATCGCCAACAAGCCTGTCTCCACGAAGACGCGCATGAGCGTCATCGACAAATACAGTGGCGAGGTTGCCTCCGAAGTATCCG
The DNA here is from genome assembly GCF_036499745.1 of Pinirhizobacter sp. Lineage (NCBI taxonomy): Bacteria > Pseudomonadati > Pseudomonadota > Gammaproteobacteria > Lysobacterales > Rhodanobacteraceae > Pinirhizobacter > Pinirhizobacter sp. The sequence continues at coordinate 32,739 of NZ_DASYDG010000011.1, read as the reverse complement.
TGCCCAACGATGCCCAGGTGGAGAAGGCCATCGCCAGCGCGGCGGCCGCGGCACCGGCGATGCGCAACTTCAAACCCTTCCAGCGCCAGGCGGTGCTCGAACACTGCGTCAAACGCTTCACCGAACGCCAGGATGAACTTGCCTACGCGCTATGCGTGGAAGCGGGCAAACCTATCAAGGATTCCGTGGGCGAGGTCAATCGCCTGATCGAGACCTTCAAGATCGCGGCCGAAGAAGCCGTGCGCATCAACGGCGAAACGTTGAACCTGGAAATTTCCGCGCGCACCGCCGGCTACCACGGCTTTACCAGGCGCGTACCGCTGGGCCCGGTATCGTTCATTACGCCATTCAATTTCCCATTGAACCTGGTGGCGCACAAGGTGGCCCCGGCGATCGCTGCCGGGTGTCCTTTTGTACTGAAACCTGCCGAACGTACGCCGCTTGGCTCGCTGATCATCGGCCAGGTGCTGGCCGAAACGGACCTGCCCAAAGGTGCGTTCTCGGTGCTGCCCCTCGATGGCGCCCACGCAGGCCCCCTGGTCACCGACGACCGCTTCCGACTGCTGTCCTTCACCGGCAGCCTGTTGGGCTGGGAATTGAGGGCGCGCGCGGGAAAGAAGAAAGTGACGCTGGAACTGGGCGGCAACGCGGCATGCATTGTCGACCATACGCAGGCCGATCAACTGGCAGCCGTGGTGGACCGCCTAATCTTCGGTGCCTTCTACCAGTCGGGACAAAGCTGCATCAGCGTGCAACGCATCTACGCGCATGAGTCCATTTACGATGAGCTGCGCAAGCGCCTGGTCGCCGCGGCCAAAAAACTCAAAACCGGCGATCCGAAGAAGAAGGACACCTTCCTCGGTCCAATGGTCGATGAGGCGGCAGCCAAGCGCCTTGAAGGCTGGATCGCCGATGCGCGCAAGCGCGGTGCCAAAGTGCTGTGCGGCGGCAATCGCAAGGGCAACATGCTCGATGCCACGGTGGTCGAGGGCGTAAACGCCGACCTGGATCTCAGTTGCCGCGAAGCCTTCGGGCCGGTGGTGTTGCTGGCACCCTACCGCCATTTTGACGAGGCCGTGGCCTCCGTCAATACATCGGACTTCGGTCTGCAGGCGGGCATCTTCACCAACGACCTGGACCACGCCATGCGTGCCTGGGCCGAGCTTGAGCAAGGTGGCGTGATCGTCAACGACGTACCAAGCTTCCGCGTCGATTCCATGCCCTATGGCGGTGTGAAGTCCTCAGGCATCGGTCGGGAGGGCGTGCGTTATGCCATCGACGACATGAGTGATTTGCGCCTGATGGTGATGCGCGACACCGGCTGGGCTTCGCCCGCGAAATAAGCCCAGCGTAAGACAAAGGGCTTAAACTCTAGCGCCCTTCCTTTCCGCTGAGAGTGCATGGAAACCACCGACCGTCGCCAGTTCTGGTGGTTCATGTTGCTGGCCCTGGTGGTGCTGGCCGCGGGGCTTGGCCTGCGCGACCCATGGCCGCCTGATGAGCCCCGCTTCACCCTGATTGCCCGGCAGATGGTCGAGTCGGGCCAGTGGCTGTTCCCGCATCGCGGCATTGAGCTGTATTCGGACAAACCGCCGTTCCTTATGTGGCTGGAAGCGGTGGCATTCACCATCACCGGCCACTGGCGCATCTCGTTCCTGCTGCCCTCGCTCGTCGCCGGCATGGCCACCCTGGCACTGACCTGGGACATCGGCCGCCGCCTATGGAATCCACGCGTAGGCCTTTACGCCGCCATCGCGGTACTTGCCACGGTGCAATTCGTCGAGCAGTCCCGCCGCGCGCAGATCGACCCGATCGTGATGTGCTGGATCACCCTGGGCAACTGGGGCATCCTCCGACATTGCCTGCGCGGACCAGACTGGCGGGCATTCTGGCTGGGCTGCTTCGCCGCGGGCCTGGGCGTGATCACCAAGGGCGTGGGCATCCTGGCGCTGTTCATGCTGATCCCGTATGTCGTGGTGCGCCGCCGCGGTTGGCCAGGCGTAACGCAAACTCAGGGCGACGCCTGGCGTTGGGCCGGCGGAGCGCTGGCATTCGTGCTGGCGGTCGCGGTGTGGCTGGCGCCGATGTTGCTGCATGCACTCGCGGCACCGGGCCCCGACTTCCATGCTTACGTCAATGACATCCTGTTCCGGCAAACGGCGGGACGGTACGCCGCATCATGGCAACACCATGAGGCGTTCTGGTATTTCCTGCCGGTGCTGGTACGGGAATGGTTTCCGCTTTGCCTGTTGTACCTGCCGATGCTGTCACGATGGCGCGAAGCCTTTGTCACGCGGGAACCACGCGTGGTGATGCCGTTGACATGGGTGTTGATCGTGCTGGTGTTCTTCTCCATCCCCAGCGGCAAGCGCGAGGTATACCTGCTGCCCGCGATCCCGATGATGGCGCTGGCGATGGCGCCTTTTCTGGAAGAGGTGGTGAAGCTGCGCTGGCTGCGTTGGTTATGCGTAGGCCTGGCGGTGCTCGCCGGGGTGGTTCTGTTCGGCGGCGGCCTCTGGGCGATATTTGGCCATCCGAAGTTCACCGCGCGCGTGGCCGATCGTAACCTCCTCGATGGCGGCCGGCATTTCTGGCTGGCAGTGGCCACGATGGGAGCGCTGCTGCTGGCGGCGGCCGCGTTCTTTCGGACAAGGCGCGGCGCACTCGCGCTCGTGGTGGGCATGGCGGCGGCGTGGGTGGCCTGGGCCATCGGCGTGTATCCGCAGTTCAATCCGTCCGAATCCACGCTCGCCATGATGCAACGCGTCGACGCAACGATCGGACCGAAGGGCCAACTGGGGCTGGTGGGCTGGCGTGAGGAACACCGGCTGATGTCGCCACGCATCCCCACCGATTTCGGCTTCAGCCGTGGCTTCAACGTGCAGATGCGCGATGGCCTGGCCTGGCAGGCGCAGGATCCGGCGCAGCGGTGGATCTTCGCCGGCGACTACGCCCTGGGTCCCTGCATCGACAAATCACGGGCCGTGGACCTGGGGCGCGCCAATCGCTACGACTGGTGGTTGTTCCCCGCCGCCGCGGTGATCCCGGGCTGCGACCCGATGAAGGGCTCCAGCGCAGCGGAAGGCTCCTGATCAAGGTCTAGCCTTCCCGCGGAGTCTTCTTCGTGCGCTCGACCATGCGGTTGAAGCGGCGGATGGTGCGATTGCGGTTATGCCGGCGGCTCATCGACTGGTGCGGGATGATGTTCTTCTCGCCAAAGCCATCGATCATCAAAAGATGCGGACCGCCGCGCGAGTCCGAGCCATACACCACGTTCCAGGCGTGAAGGTCCGCCGCAATGGTGTCGTGCTCGAGCAGGCGCGCCAGGAAGTCGTCCAGCGCGGCTTGCACCTGCGGCGTGTAGCCATCGCGGCGCACCCAGGCATCGAGCGTGGGTGCCAGCGAACCGTCGGGCGCGACCACTTTTTCCACCACCTGGCCCAGGCCCATGTCGGTGAGCTCGATGCCCACGACGCGGGCCAGCGGCGACACGCCGTTGGGTGACACCGCGTACGAGGTGACGAATTCGCGGAACTCGCGGATGTAGCCCTTGTAGTACTTCGCACGCGTCAGGCGCCGGTACCAGGGGCCGTTCTCCCAGCGCTCGACGATGGCGTCCTGGCGCATCACCTTGATCAACAGGTCCGCTTGCGTGGGGTGCTGGTAGACATACCGGATATGGCCGGTGGCCACGGGCGCAAGGCCGCTGAGCAGGATCATCACGCCGGTCCCATTCGAAATGAAAGGAACATTCTCGCATCTGCGTAACCCCATTTCCTCCCCCACCACGTTTCATCGTTACAACCCAAGGAGGTAGAAACGATGAAAACGCACGCCCTCGCCCCGCTCTGCGCCGCGGTCATGGTGGTCCTGGCCGGTTGCGCCACATCGCAGAATCCCGTTGAAACCGCCTCACCTGTGTCCAGTGATGCGGCGCAGGCGTCGCCTGGCCGTGACAAGGCCGAAAAAAAGCCGGTGGCCGAGGAGAGCCGCACCTGGGACGCGCCCCGAGCGCCGTCCGTGCCGCCAGGCCCTCCGGTGCCCCAGGCTTCCGCCAACAAAGCGGTGGCGCAAGGCCAGTCGCTGGCGACCGTCGACGTTCTGGCCGAAAGCGCGCCCCCGGCGATGCCGCTGATGGCGCCGGCTCCACCAGCGCAAGGCTATGTGGCCATGCGCGTGATGCCGATGGCCGGCGACGTCGACCGCGAGAACTACACGCACTTCAAGGACAACGGCGTGGAGCAGGTAGCCGAGCAGCCGGTGTCCACCTTTGGCCTGGATGTCGATACCGGTGCCTATACCAATGTGCGCCGCATGCTGGCAAGCGGCAACCTCCCGCCAGCCGACGCGGTGCGCGCGGAGGAATTCATCAATTATTTCGACTATGGCTATACGCCGCCGTCAACACGCGATCAACCCTTCAGCGTCACCACCGAGCTTGCCCCCGAACCCTGGAACTCGAAGCGTGAATTGCTGATGGTGGGCATCCAGGGCTACCGCGTGCCAGATACCGAGGTGCCGCCGGCCAACCTGGTGTTCCTGGTCGATACCTCAGGCTCCATGGACGAACCGGACAAGCTGCCGCTTCTCAAGGCATCGCTCAAGCAGCTGGTACCGCGCCTGCGCGCACAGGACCATGTGTCACTGGTGACTTATGCCGGGGAGGCTGGCGTGGCGCTGGAATCCACGCCGGGCAACCAGCACGCGAAGATCCTTGCCGCCATCGAGGCTTTGGGCGCCGGTGGCTCCACCAATGGCGGCGCCGGCATCGACATGGCCTATGCCCAGGCGAAACAGGGCTTCATCAAGGGCGGGGTGAACCGCATCATCCTGGCCACCGATGGCGATTTCAATGTAGGTACCACCGGCATCGAGGCGTTGAAGACGCGCATCACCGACGAGCGCAAGGCCGGCGTGGCGTTGTCGACGCTGGGCTTCGGCCAGGGCAACTACAACGACGCCATGGCCGTGCAGTTGGCCGATACCGGCAACGGCAACCATCACTACATCGACAGCCTGGCCGAAGCCCGCAAGGTGCTGGTGGACGAGATGTCTTCGACGATGATGACCATCGCCAAGGACGTGAAGATCCAGGTGGAATTCAATCCTGCCGTGGTAAAGGAATATCGTCTGATCGGCTATGAAAAACGCGCGCTGGCCCGCGAGGATTTCAACAACGACGCGGTGGATGCCGGCGAGATTGGCGCCGGGGCCAACGTAACGGCATTGTACGAAGTCACCCTGGCCGGTACCGGCGAAAACCGCGTCGATCCGCTGCGCTATCGTCCCGCCCGCGCCGACACCAGCGACGTTGACAAGTCAGGCCGCGGCGAACTGGCCTTCCTGCGCATCCGTTACAAGGCACCCGACGGCAACACCAGCAAGCTCATCGAACGGCCGCTCCCGTCGAACGTGGCGGCCTCACCCAGTGAAAGACTGCGCTTCGCCGCTTCCGTGGCAGCATTCGCCGATGCCCTGCGTGGCGGGAAATATATCGACGGTTGGGATTACGCGAAGATCGCCGCCCTGGCGAACGGCGCCCGCGGTAGCGACGACATGGGCTACCGCGCGGGCTTCGTGCAGATGGTGCGCAGCGCCGGCAGCCTGTCGGCCACGCCCGGCAACGGCACGGGTGGCAACGAGGCGACCGTGTCGCGTTGATTGCCTCGGGCATCGGCATCGACGCCCCACGGCAGCCCGTCGATGCCGTAATCTCCTGGGCCATGGACCGGCCCACCGACGACGATGCCGCGCTGATGCTGGCCTGGGTGGCCGGCGACGCGGCGTCGTTCCCGCTTCTTTATTCCCGGCAGAAAGACCGCCTCTACCGCTTCATCCTGCGCAGCGTGCGCCAGCGCGAAGTGGCCGAGGAAATCTTCCAGGAAACCTGGAGCCGCGCCATCGCCGCGCGGGAGCGCTATCAACCCGGTGCGCGGTTTTCCACCTGGCTGCTGCAGATCGCGCACAACCTGATCGTCGATGCCTTTCGGCGGCAGCGCCCGGAGAGCACCGGTGAAGCCTACGACACTGCCGTGGCCAGCCACCCGGGTGACGAACGCAGCCAGCCCGAACACGCGCTGTCGGATTTCCAGCAGCGCCGTCGCCTGCAACAGGCCATTGATCGCCTGCCCGGTGAACAACGCGTAGTGTTCCTGCTTCGCATGGAAAATGAACTGACTATCGAGGAGATCGGCGATGTCACTGGCGTGGGCCGCGAAACCGCCAAATCGCGACTACGCTATGCCATGAACCGCATCCGCGAGCTTATGACCCCATGAGCGAGAAACATCCCATCGACGGCGACGAACGCGAGCTTGCCCGGCTTTACGGCACGCTCCCGCAAGCGACGCCGTCGCCGGCGCTGGATGAGGCCGTGCTGCGCCAGGCGCGCGAGGCGGTGCCGGCAGTCGAGGCGCCTGCAACGGCCAACCCAGGACGCATGCCGCGCCGCGGGCTTCGCTGGGCCGGCGGGTTGGCCATCGCGGCAAGCCTGGTGCTGGCCGCCAACCTGGCCTGGCAGCAACGCCAACTGCCAGCGCCGCGGGTTCGCCTGGAATCGGCCAGGGACAAGGCTGAGCCGATACCAGCGGCATCTGTCGGGGAAAACGGCGCCGCATCCGGTGCGGTCAGTGCGCCGCAGACAGCACCCACGGGTACCGCTGGCGGTGAGGTCACGGCACGCAAAGTTGCACCACCCCAACCGGTACGCGAGAAGACGGCGATCGTCAGCCAGGCACGTAACCTCACCACGGCGGAAGGATACGTGACCACCCTCCCCGCACCCGCCACCCGTTCCGCCGCCGCACAAGGCAGGGACGCCCCGGCAGCGCCCCGCTTCCGCGTGACTCCCCCACCGCCACCGCCAGTGTCCGGGATGGACGTGTCCGAGCCCGCACCGGCACCGGCACTGCCATCAGCGCCCGCGCCGCCCGCGCCGCCGGCCATGGCCGCCGACGCCGTGTCCAAAGCATCCGCACCGGCGCCCGCTGCCGCACCGGCACCGGCACCGGCACCGCCCGCCGCCGAGCCGGGATCGGCACTACCGGCCCAGGGAGCCCTATCGCAGGAACTTGCCGAACCCGCCCGGCCGTCGATCGATCAACGCCGGGCCCTCGAGGCGATCACCGTCACCGGCTCGCGCAGCGATGCCGAACCGAGGCGGCGAGTAGCTGTCATCCGTCAGATGCTGCGAGACGGCCACGAGGCCAGTGCGCGCAAGGCCTACGCGAATTTGCGCCGGGATTTCCCCGGTTTTGTCATTCCCCGCGACCTCGCGCCGCTTGCCAAGTAGCTTGGGCACCGATTGAATACGCAGACCCTGCCCCCATCACCTCAGGGCACGAAGGCCAGGATCAGACGATGAGCGACGCTGCACCGGGCATCCCGGAAAAATCCCGACGCCTGGGCGCCTTGCGCAACCTCTGGCCGTATATCCGCCCGCACCGGAAGCTTGCCATCGGCTGGCTGCTGTTCCTGGCGCTGTCATCGGGTTCGACCCTGGTGTTTCCGATGGCGGTCCGCCAGATGATCGACCACGGCTTCGCCGCGTCGAACTCAGGCGCCATCAACCAAACCTTCGGCTTGCTGTTCCTGGTGGCAGCCGTGCTGGCGGTGGCCACGGCGGGGCGCTTCTTTTGCATCAGCCTGCTCGGTGAACGGGCCCTGGCGTCGCTCAGGAAGAAGCTCTACGACGGCGTGATTCGCCTGGATGTTGGATTCTTCGAGCGTACGCGAGTAGGCGAACTGACCTCGCGACTGTCAGCCGACACCGAAGTCGTGCAGGCGCTGATTGGCTCAGGTATTTCGGTCGCCCTGCGCAGCATGGTCACGCTGCTGGGTGCCGCGGTGATGATGACCGTCACCATCCCGCGCCTGGCGGGGCTTACCGCGCTGGTCATCCCGGGCGTGCTGCTGCCCATCCTGGTCTTCGGCCGCCGCGTGCAGAAGCTCTCGCGCTTCAGCCAGGACCGCCTTGCCGACGCCTCGGCGATTGCCAACGAAACCCTGAACGCCGCTACCGCGGTGAAGGCCTACCACCGCGAGGACATCGAAAGCCGTCGTTACGCCAACGCGGTGGAGCGCGCCCTGGATACCGCGCGCAAGCGTATCGGTGTACGTGCGCTGCTGACGATGGCGGTGATCGTGCTGGTGTTCGGCGCGATCATCCTGGTGTTGTGGGCTGGCGCGCGGCAGGTGCTTGCAGGTGAGCTCACCGCCGGTGTGTTGAGCCAGTTCGTGCTGTACGCGGTGTTCGCGTCAGGCTCGGTAGCGGGCCTTGCCGAAGTGTGGGGAGACGTGCAGCGCGCCGCCGGCGCCATGGAGCGCATCGGTGAACTGCTGGCCGAAAAACCCGGCATCGCCGACCCGGCCCAGGCAGTTGCTCTGGCGACTCCCGTGCGCGCATCCCTGCGCTTTGACAACGTTACATTCCACTACCCCACGCGCAGCGACGTTGCGGCACTGAAGGATTTCTCGCTGGAAGTGAAGCCCGGCGAGACCGTGGCGCTGGTGGGCCCTTCCGGGGCCGGTAAGAGCACCGTGCTTGGCCTTCTGCTGCGTTTCTACGATCCGCAGACTGGCAGCATCCGCCTGGACGGCGTGGACCTGCGCGCCCTTACCCTGGCGGATCTGCGCGGCGCCATCGCCCTGGTACCACAAGAAACCGTGATCTTCGGTGGCAGCGCCGCGGATAACATCCGTTTCGGACGCGAGCATGCCAGCGATGCCGATGTACGGCAGGCCGCCCGACTGGCAGAAGCGGACGGGTTCCTGAGTGCCCTGCCCGATGGCTACGACGCCGCCATGGGCGAGCGCGGCGTACGCCTGTCCGGCGGCCAGCGCCAACGCATGGCGATCGCCCGGGCGATCCTGCGCGATGCGCCGTTGTTGCTGCTGGACGAAGCCACATCCGCCCTCGATGCGCAATCCGAAGCCGCCATCCAGCAGGCGCTCGAACGCCTCGAACAAGGCCGCACCACGCTGGTGATCGCCCATCGCCTGGCCACCGTGAAGCGCGCCGATCGCATCGTGGTCATGGACGGCGGCCGCATCGTTGCGCAGGGCACGCATGAAAGCCTGTTGCGTGAGGGCGGCCTGTACGCAGAACTGGCGCGGTTGCAGTTCGTGGCCTAGGCAAGCGGTACCATGCGTTGACGTTACCCGCGGGACCTCTCGGAATAAATCCTGAACCCGCCGGGAGGGAGACCGCCAAATCGTATGGAGCGTGTACTAGTGTTCTGCACAGGAAGTGGCCGGTGACATACGGCCCGTCAACCCATGGAGCAACATATGTCGTTCACCCAACGTGCCGTCCTGGCCATCTCCCTAGCTGCCGCGCCCATGCTCGCCCTATGCCACGAGGCGGATTCACCATCTGCCCTGGCCGCAGGGCACCTCGTTTTTACCGCAAGCGCGTGGGGCGATAGCGAACACCTTGCCGATCGCGAAGCAGGCCTCGACGCGGCAACGGTCTGCAGGAAGGCAAACGGGACAGTGGCCTCCGTGCGCACCCAAGGCACGCGCATGCTGGGGAATGGCACCTGGCAAGCCACGGCCGAGGTCATCTGTCGGGAAAGCTAGCTTTCGGTAAGTTTCCCCACAGCGGCACACTCGCCGTTGACGCCCTGGCTCCTAACGTCCGCGCATGGACGAGCCATTGCTCCAGCCCCGACGCGAGGGTCTTTATTGCCCGGCGGGGGATTTCTACATCGACCCCATGTTGCCCGTGTCATGCGCGGTGGTAACGCATGCCCACGGCGACCATGCCCGGCCCGGTAGTGGGCTTTACCACGTTGCCTCGCCGGGTCTGGCACTGATGAAGGAGCGGCTGGGCGCCGATGCGGTGATCATTCCGCATGGCTACCGCGACGTAGTCAAGCTCAATTCGGTGACCCTATCGCTGCATCCTTCCGGTCACATACTGGGTGCAGCACAGGTTCGCATGGAACATGACGGGCGCGTCGTCGTGGTCTCCGGCGACTACAAGCGCGATCCCGATCCCACCTGCGAGCCGTTCGAGGCGGTGCCGTGTGACGTATTCGTCACCGAATCGACGTTTGGCCTGCCGATCTACCGCTGGCCAACCATGCCCGAAGTTGCCCGCGACATGCTTGCATGGGTCGAGGAATGCGCGGCCCGTGGCGTGCCGGCCGTACTGTTCTGCTACGCACTGGGCAAGGCCCAGCGCATCCTGGCGGAGCTGGCACGCATCACTGATCGCCGGGTATTCCTCCACGGGGCCATGCTGCGGCTGGTCCAGGTCTATCGCGAGGCCGGCATCAGCATGCTCGCCACGGAGGCCGTGTCCGACACCGCCAAGGGCCGGGACTTTGCAGGCGAGCTCATCCTTGCGCCGCCATCAGCTTCGGGTTCGCCGTGGATGAAACGCTTCGGCAAGGCCTCCACGGGTTTTGCCTCAGGCTGGATGCAGGTACGTGGCAACCGGCGGCGGCGAGGCTACGACCGCGGCTTCGTCGTCTCCGACCATGCCGACTGGGAGGGCTTGTTGCGCAGCGTGGACGAAAGCCGCGCCTCGCGCATTTATGTCACCCATGGTGACGGCGATGTATTGGTGCGCTACCTGCGCGAGAGCGGCCGCGATGCCCTGCCCTTGAAGGACCTGTCCGGGCGAGCGCGCGGTGAAGAGGCCGGCGCCTGATGCATCGCTTCGCGCAACTCTACGTGGAGCTCGATCGCACGGCGTCCACCTCGGCCAAACGTGATGCCATGGCCGCCTATTTCGCCGCTGCACCTGCTGCTGACTCGGCATGGGCGGTGTACGTGCTGTCGGGCGGCAAGCTCAAGCGCACGGCGACCGCCACGGAACTGCGGCTGGCACTGGCGCAGGCCACCGGTTACGCGGATTGGCTGATCGAGGATAGTTACCAGCACGTAGGCGACTTCGCCGAGACCGTCGCGCTGATGCTGCCTGAGCAATCCACCGGCGATCACGATATCCCGCTCGGCCAATGGATGGAACTGCGACTGCCCGCGCTGGGCAAACTGGAAAGCGCGCAACGCGTCGCGACGGTGATCCGATGGTGGCAAGATGTCCCCCGCGAACAGGTGTTCGTGTTGAACAAGCTCCTTACCGGATCGTTGCGCGTGGGCGTTTCCCGCCGCCTGGTAGTGCTGGCGCTGGCGCAATGGGCCGATCTGCCGTCGGACCTCCTGGCTCATCGCCTGAGCGGCGACTGGCGCCCAAACGGGAACGCCATGTCCGCCTTACGGGCCGATGCCGGCATGGATGAAGGATCGCCCGACCGCCCTTACCCCTTCTATCTCGCCTCTCCGCTTGAAGCGGAACCTGCCACCCTGGGTGATCGCGCGGCCTGGCTGGCCGAGTGGAAGTGGGATGGCATCCGTGCGCAGCTGATGCGCCGCGGCTTCGACACACGGCTGTGGTCACGCGGGGAAGAACGACTCGACGGCCGCTTCCCGGAGATCGAAACCGCCGCCACCGCTGAATTACCCGATGGAGTGGTCCTTGATGGTGAAATCCTGGCGTGGGAAGCCCCCGCGCGAAAACCCCGTCCTTTCACCGCATTGCAAAGGCGCATCGGCAAGCTCAAGCCCGGATTGAAGCTGCTGGCCGACGTGCCGGTCTGCTTCATGGCGTACGACGTGCTCGAGGCCGAAGGCCGTGACCTGCGCCACCTTCCGCTTCGCGACCGGCGGGCGCTCCTGGCAAGCCTGATGCCCGACGACTCCTCCGCCTTGTTGCTCTCGCCACCGGTGGCCGCCCCGACCTGGGAGGCGCTGGCACAGGAACGCGAGCAGTCCCGCGAACACCTCACTGAAGGCCTGATGCTCAAGCATGTCGACTCGCCCTACCGCGTGGGGCGCAAGCGAGGCGATTGGTGGAAGTGGAAGATCGATCCCTACACGATCGACGCCGTGTTGCTGTACGCGCAACCCGGCCATGGCCGACGCTCGGGCCTGTTCACCGACTACACTTTCGGGGTGTGGGATGGTGATGCACTCGTAGCGGTTGCGAAAGCCTATTCCGGCCTGGACGATCAGGAAATCGCACGTCTGGACAAGTGGATCCGCGCGAACACCATGGAACGGTTCGGCCCAGTGCGCTCAGTGCCGGCCGAACATGTCTTTGAACTTGCCTTCGAAGCCATCCAGGCCTCCAGTCGCCACAAATCCGGCGTGGCCGTGCGCTTTCCCCGCATCGCACGCTGGCGGACCGATCTCGCCGTCGGCGATGCCGACAAACTCGACGACCTTCGCCGCCTGGCGTCGGGCTTAAGCCCCGTCGGCGCAACCGGCCCTATTGACGGTTGACGGCCTTCGGATCAACGGCCGCAAGCGCCTGGACGATCGCGGCAACCTCGGTTTCGTCAGTCCGCCATTCACCAGCATCCATGCTCAAGCCAACCCCCTTGGGCTGACGCGACGGCAGGCGTTGCTTGGCCGATGCGTGGAACTCGCTTACGCCCGTCACTCGCACGAGCTCGGCAATGTTGCCGGAGGTGACCCCAGCGCCCGCCATGATCGCTACGCGCCCTCCGGCCCGGGCAGCCATGGCGCGGATCACCGCTGCGCCCGCATGCGCGTGGGCACGACTTCCGGAGGTGAGGATGCGTTCACAACCGGCAGCGATGACATCATCGACGGCTGCCACGGGGTCGGTGCTGACGTCGATGGCACGATGGAATGTCACGCCCATGGGACCTGCCGCTTCCACCAGCTCGCGGCAACGCGAGTGCACGCGGCCGGCTTCATCGAGCGCTCCCACCACCACACCGTCGCACCCGAGCCTGCGGCAATGCGCAATATCGGCATGTATCAGGTCCCATTCGTAGGGCGCGTACACGAAGTCGCCGGCGCGGGGTCGCACCAACACATACAGCGGTAGCGCGATCGCCTCGCGGGCCATGGCGATGGTGGCATGGGACGGTGTCACCCCACCCTCGGCCAGGGACGCGCACAACTCCACCCGGCCGGCGCCGCCATGGCGCGCCGCGATCGCCGATGCCACCGAATTGGCCGCCACTTCCAGCAGCATGGTCAGTAGGTACTCTTGCCCGGGATCAGGGTGTCCTGCTTCGCCGCATCGCACACGGCGTACGAGAAACCCTTCTGGATGGCCCAGGCACCCACTTCGCCGGCGCGGTTCATGGCCAGGAAGCCAACCTGGATCTCTTTTGCCGTGGCCGGCTTCTTGTGGATGATGCGTTCGACCGCCTCGCGGCAGGCATCCTGCGGCGAGCGTCCCTGCCGCATCAGTTCCACCACCAGGAAACTGCCGCAATTGCGTATCACTTCCTCACCCACGCCGGTGGATGTGGCACCACCTACATCGCCATCGACGTACAACCCGGCGCCGATAATCGGGCTATCGCCGACGCGTCCGCGCATCTTCCAGGCCATACCGCTGGTGGTGCATGCACCGGACAGGTTGCCGTGGGCATCCAGGGCCAGCATGCCGATGGTGTCGTGGTTGCGCGCGCCACCGGGGAGGTCGCGGAAATCCTTCACTTCACTGTTGATCGAAGGACTGTACCTGGCGGTCTTCAGCCACTGTTTCCAGGCCTTTTCCGATTCGGGCGTGAGTAATTCTTCGCGGGGGAAACCCTGTTCCATGGCGAACTGCAGCGCGCCCTCGCCCACCAGCAGCACATGCGGCGTCTTCTCCATCACCGCGCGCGCTACCGAAATGGGATGGGCTATGTGCTCGATGGCGGCCACCGCACCGCAATTACCCGCCTGGTCCATGATGCTGGCGTCCAGGCTGACATGACCATCGCGGTCGGGATAACCGGCGCGGCCCACGCTATGGTTGCGAAGGTCGGCTTCCGGGATACGCGCACCGGCTTCCACCGCATCAAGGGCGCTGCCACCGGCCGACAACACCTTCCAGGCGGCCTGGTTGGCAGCTACGCCGAAATCCCAGGTGGAGACCACCCGTGGCTTGCCGACGACGCGGGCGGGCACGCCGCGGGCCATGCCGCTGGCGGCGAATACGGCTGAGCCCAGCACGGAAGCCTGGATGAAGCGTCGACGATCTGTCATTTACGAATTCCTTGATTCCTAAAAAAAACAAAAGCCCCGCGCATTGCGGCGCGGGGCTCGTGTCTTCAGACCTTACGGGTCGATCAGGCTGGCATGACGTTGGACGCCTGCTTGCCCTTCGGACCCTGGGTTACCTCGAAAGTAACCTTCTGGTTCTCTTGCAGGGACTTGAAACCATTGCCCTGGATCGAGGAAAAGTGGACGAAAAGATCCTCCCCACCACCGTCGGGCGTAATGAAGCCGAAGCCCTTAGCATCGTTGAACCATTTAACCGTACCAGTCGCCATTGCGAAAAACCTCTGCATCATTGACTAAAAATGCACCCCTGCAAGTGGGTCCGATAGTGTTAGGCCCCCGCCTGCCCCCCTGGTGCACGCAAAGTATCACCATGTTTGCTGGCAAAACACAACATGTTCTGCACGGTCGATTCCTAGGAATCGATCAATCCGGCCAGGATCGCGGGTACCGCGGCGGTGGTCGCGGCCAGATGGGCGAAGATCTCCTCGATGCTGATCTCGTCCTCGTCCACCACCCCGGCCGCCCAATTGGCCACCAGCGCCAGGCAGGCATATTCAAGGCCCAGTTCGCGGGCGAGTACCGCCTCTGGCATCCCCGTCATGCCTACCAGGTCGCAGCCATCGCGGCGCATCCGGGCAATTTCGGCACGGGTTTCAAGCCGGGGGCCCTGGGTAGCGCCGTAGCAACCGCCGTCGACCACGTCGACACCTGCGGCGGCAGCAGCGGCCACCAGGGCTTTCCGCAGGGAGGGGGTATAGGGGTCGGAAAAATCGATATGGCGAACCTCGGCGCCGTCGACGTCGCAGAAGCTCGTCAGGCGGCCGTGGGTGTAATCGATGAGCTGGTCGGGTACGACCATGGCGCGGGGCCCCATGTCGTCCCGGATGCCGCCGACCGCGTTCACACCGATCACCCGGCCGGCACCGATGGACTGCAGCGCCCAGACGTTGGCGCGGTAATTCACCCGGTGCGGGGGCAAGCTGTGGCTTTCCCCATGGCGGGCCAGGAACGCCAGGCGCCTGCCACGGAAATCGCCGACGACGATGTCACCCGATGCCTTGCCGTAAGGGGTATCCACCGCCTGCCGCTTGGAATTTTCAAGCCCGGGGAACTGATACAGGCCACTGCCGCCGATTACGGCCAGGTCGATGCTCATGGGAAACCTTAGTCAGCGAGTGCGTAGATGGCGGGCAGGTTACGCGCCTGTTCGTTCAGGTCCATGCCGTAGCCGAACACGTAGCGGTCCGGGACATCCACACCGTTGAAGTCAGCCTGGATGCCTTCGGCACGACGGCCGTGCAGCTTGGTGCACATCACCGCTACCAGTACCCGTTTCGCGCCCATGCGCAGGCAGGCATCGCGCACGGCCTTGAGCGTATGGCCTTCGTCCAGGATGTCGTCAACCAGCAGCACGATGCGCCCTTCCAGGGGCACGGCCGGCTCACGCAGCCAGTGGAGCTCGTGGCCCGTGGTGCCGCCCCGGTACCGCGTGGCATGCACGTAGTCGAATTCGAGGTCGGTGCTGATGGCCAGTGCCAGTTGCGCGGCGAACACCAGCGCGCCGTGCATGACGGTAAGGAAGACCGGTCGCTCACCGTCCAAAGCCTGGTCGATCTCCTTGCCCATCCGTACGAACTGGGCCTCGACGGTGGGACGGTCGAAGAGGGTATCGGCGGTGGCCAGGGCCTCGGCCAGCGAAGGAATACTCATGGGGACTCCAGGGCAGTGACGCGCGCGACGAACCGGTCGCGTTGGGGGTTGTCTTCCAGGCCTGCCCAGGTGGCACCGATGGTGGCGCGCAAGCCGGCGATCGGGCCGGCGACATCCGCCTGGCGACCGGCCACCGCGGCAATCGCCTCGGGCACGACATCGGGGAAACAGGCCAGTACCAGGTCGCAGCCGGCGTCGAGGTGGGCGTGCACGCGGTCGGCCACGCTGCCGTGCAGTTCGGCTGCCTTCATGCTGATGTCATCACCGATCACCGCGCCCCTGAAACCCAGTTCCCCGCGCAGGATCGATCCGATCCACGTCGGCGAGAATCCGGCGGGCAGCGGGTCCACCGCAGGGTAGGTTACATGAGCCACCATCACCGCCTCGGCGTGGGCTTCGATCGCTTCGACGAAGGGTGCCATGTCAGCCATTTCCAGTTCGCTACGGCTACGCGGATCGGTGGCCGCCGCCAGGTGGGTGTCCGCCGCCACCGACCCATGGCCCGGAAAGTGCTTGAGCACCACCGCCATGCCAGCCAGGTGCATGCCGCGTACATAAGCCTGGCCAAGCTCGCCCACCACGGCGGGATCCGCGTGGAAAGCGCGGTTGCCGATCGCCGCGCTGCCACGGGCCAGGTCAAGCACGGGGGCGAAGCTGAAATCGATACCGGTGGCGCGCAGTTCGCTTGCCATCACCCAGGCGTGCTCCTCGGCCAGGCGCACGGCCTCGGCGGGGTCGCGGTCATAGGCCTGGCCAAGCGTCGACAGCGGCGGCAGCCGGGTAAAGCCCTCGCGCAGTCGCTGCACGCGACCGCCTTCCTGGTCGACGCAGACCAGCATGTCCTCGCCGCCTGCCTGGCGTATGGCGTCGACCAGGGCGATCACGTCGTCGCGGCTACCGACATTGCGAGCGAACAGGATCACGCCGCTGACGTTCGGCGCGCGCAACCAGGATTCCTCTTCAGCGGAAAGGGTCAAGCCAGCGACACCGATGATCAGCATGCCATGGCCTCGCCTGAGCGCTCGGCCTGGGTCCACTGCGTAAAAGGATGGTCGATCAGGAATACGTTGTAATAGCGTCGCTCGTCGCTGACCTCGCGGCCGAGCCACGGCGGATGGGGGATAGCCTCGCCGGCGTGGTCCAGTTCGACTTCGGCCACCACCAGCCCGTGGTTGGCGCCGGCAAATTCGTCGATCTCGAACAGCGTGCCATCGACGTGGACGTGATGGCGGGTTTTCTCGACCTTGCCATCGCAGAGCGTATCGAGCATATCGCGGGCATCGGCCATGGGAATCGGGTACTCGAACTCCGCTCGCTCGATACCGCGGACGGACGATTTGATATTGAGCCATGCTTCGTTTCCGGCGATGCGCACACGTACCGAAGCACGCGCATGACCAGCCATCAGCGCCGCCACGCCCATCAGATACCCCTGGGCTATCGGCGTGCTCGACTCGATGCCTTCGCGCCAGCCGCCGCCGGCGAGGAGGAATTTGCGTTCGATTTCCTTGCCCATGAAAGCCTTCTAGCGTTCGAAGAGCGCGATCGATTCGACGTGCGCGGTATGTGGAAACATATCCATCACGCCAGCGCTGGAAAGCCGGAATCCATGCTGGTTGACCAGAATACCGGCATCGCGGGCGAGCGATCCGGGGTGGCACGATACGTACACCACCCGCCGCGTCGAGGTACGGGGAAGATACTCAAGCACCTTGTCGGCGCCAGCGCGCGGCGGGTCGAGCAGGATAGTGTCGTAGTCGGCCCGGGCCCAAGCAGTGGCACGCTGGTCTTCGAAGAGATTGGCCACGCTGAAATGTGCGTTGCCGATGCCATTGCGCGCGGCGTTGGCCGCGGCGCGCTCGACCAGGCCATGCTCGCCCTCCACCCCCGTGACCTCACCTACGTGCCGGGCGATGGGCAAGGTGAAATTGCCCAGGCCGCAGAAGAGGTCAAGCACGCGGTGATGCGGCTCGGGCGCCATCAGCTCAAGCGTGCGTTCGATCATCCGGCGGTTCATGCCGGCGTTGACCTGGACGAAGTCGAGCGGCGCGAATGCCATGTCCACGTCCTGCCCGGGAATACCGAACGACAGCTGGTGCCCTTCCGGCCACAGGACATGCACGCTGGTTATGCCCGACGGCTGCAGGTAAATGGCAAAACCATGTTCCTTGCCGAAGGCCACCAGGGCGTCACGGTCGCGCTCGGACAAGGGCGAGAGATGCCGGAACACCAGGGCGACGTCGGCATCGCCGGCGGCGAACTCAATCTGCGCGATGTGGTGCGCGGCATCCATGCCCGACACCAGTTCCGCCAGCAGGCCGACCTTCGGGCCCAGCGATGGATGGATCACCTCGCAGCGCTGGATGTCGGCGACAAAGCGCGGGTTGGACTCTTCGCGGAAACCCACCAGCACGCGTTCCTTCTTCGCCACGTGGCGTACCGAGAAACGACCCTTGCGACGATAGCCCCAGGCCTCGCCGGTGAGCGGAGGCAACCACTGCCGGGGCTCGACCTTGCCGATGCGCTGGAAGTTGTCGGCCAGCACCTGCTGCTTCATGGCGATCTGCGCGGCCGGTTGCATGTGCTGGAGGCTGCAGCCGCTGCAGGCGGCGACATGGACGCACCGCGGCTCGGTGCGCTCGGGTGAGCGGGTGATGAATTCGGCAACTTCTGCTTCGTCGTAGTTGCGGTGGCGCTTGCGCATGCGCAAGCGCACCGTTTCGCCGGCAAGGGCGCCTGCGACGAAGACGGCCTTGCCGTCGATGCGGGCGACGCCTCGGCCATCGTGGCCGACGTTGACGATGGTGGTTTCGAACTCTGTCATGTTCTTCAATTACGGCCCCGGCATCTGGAGACCAGCGGCCGGAAGGCTTATGAAAGGAGCTAAGGGAACGGGCGACGGCTATTTTCGGTGCCATTG
Organism: Pinirhizobacter sp.; assembly: GCF_036499745.1. Classification (NCBI taxonomy): domain Bacteria; kingdom Pseudomonadati; phylum Pseudomonadota; class Gammaproteobacteria; order Lysobacterales; family Rhodanobacteraceae; genus Pinirhizobacter; species Pinirhizobacter sp. The sequence continues at coordinate 14,069 of NZ_DASYDG010000011.1, read as the reverse complement.
GCCCGCGGCGTCACGATAATACCAGCCGGCGGGGGCCCGCTCGATCCAGCCCCGGGCAAAGGTAGCGCGCACCTGGCCTTCCCATTCGGGATGACCATTGGCGGTGGCCACCTCCCGGTACAGCGCGGCGCGGTCGCGGTTGTCCTGGGCGACCCAGGTGCTGGCCTGGGCGCGCTGTGCCAGTGCGATGGCGTTGGCGTCGCGCACGGCCAGGTCGCCTTCGGCGGCAAGGCCCACGGCGCCGCTGTCCAGCAAGGCCTTGAGACCACCCCGCAGGCGGGCTTTCATACGTTCGCCGATGGCCTGTGTGGTGGCCGTCTGCACGCGGATATCCGGGGTGTCGGCGGCATAGGCGGCTGGGATCAGCAAATCGAACACGCTGGCGGACGGTTGCACGGTGTTCTTTTCCGTGGCGGGTGCAGGCTGCTTCGGGGGTGCCGGGGTGTCTTCAAGGACATTGCCGATGAACTGGTCGGCGGCCTTCTGCGCAGCCGCCTCGGGAAAATACACGTTGATGGTGACGCAACCGGCCACGGCCAGGACGAGGGCCAGGATGGCGCCAGTGAAGGTTGTGCGCATGCGCTTTTTCTCCGGTGGGGTCAGTCGACGACCGGGCCGCCGCCGTGGATGGCCGCCTGCAGCCGCCTTACCAGGGTGGGCCAGTCCACCTGCGACTGATGGCCGACGATGGTCAGGCGCGGCAGGCCGCTGCCCTCGACGATAGTGTAGCCCTCCGCCGGCGAACGGCCATCGGCCAGGCCTGTCATGCGGCAGACATCGCCGCGCAATTCACAGCCAAGCGCCAGGCGGCGGTAACTGAAATTACGGAAAAGCTTCATCACCTTGCCCTGCAATCCGCCGGCGATGACGCCGCCGCCGACAGACGTGAGGTTGTCCACGGCGCGCTGACTTATCTTGCCGCCGCCGTCGGCGTGCAGTTGTGCGATAAACGCAGCGGGCAGCCAGCCAACCATGCGCAGGCCATCGACGGTACCGTCCATGCGCCCGGTGATGTTGCCGAAGTCGAACACACCAGTGACCAGGGCAAGGTCCAGCTGGCGCAGGGCAACGTCCGCGGTAAGCACCGGCGTATTGCCAAATGGCTGCTGCAAGGCAAGGCGGGTGACATCGACGAATCCGTCAAACACATTGACCGAGAGGCCGCCGGCAAGCTCCAGGCGGTCACCGTCGTAACGTAACGATGGCACGGCGCCGGCCAGCGTGCCGTGGAATTCAGGCCAGCCCAGCGCACGGGAAAGCGCAGCCATGTCGACCTGCGTAAGCACCAGCGACGCGGTGGATGGCTTGCCCGGCTGCCACGTTGCCGCGCGGACCGACAGTGTCCCATCCAGCACCGGTACCTGTAGGGGCCTGGCCAGGCTGAGTACGCCGTGCTCGGTCTGCCAGTGACCCAATGCCGCGCCGTTGGGAATGCGCCAGACATCCAGCGACGACCAACCCAGGGTGGTCGCCGGGCGCGTCTGCCCGGCTGCCCAGTCAAGGCCTCCGCGCAGGCCTTTCACGCCGAGCTGGCCATCCCCCAGGGCGATGTCCATGTGTTGGGTATCAAAGCGGAACGAGCGTAATCCCGATGGAGCCAGTGACAGCGCCCCCTGGAGCGAACCGCCGATGCTGATCGCCGGGAAGCCCAGCCAGGCGGTGAGGCCTTTCCCATAGCGATCATAAGCCGCGGGGAAATGGGCCTGGATATCATCAAGCTGCAAGCCCATGGCCTTGCCAGGACCAAAGCCGGCCGAACCGTCCAGGGTCAACGCATCGGGATCCATCAGGTGCAGGCGGTGCAACTGGATAGTATCGCCAGCCTGCTCGATATCGGCGGACAGCTGCACGGGGTGGCCAGGCAGTTCGGCGTAAAGATCGCCCAGCAGCAGCTTGCCGCCACGAAGACTGCCGTCCAGCCCCAGGCGCGCGGCGCGGCCGGTGGTGTCCACGCTGATGCGGCTGGTTGCAGCCAGATTATCGGCGGCCAGGCGCCCGCCGGGCGCATCGAAGTCCACACCGACCATGTCGAGCTGGCCGGCCGCCTGCAGGCCCTCGTCGCGAAGATCCACCGCAAGGCTCGCATTGATGCTACCCGCCTTCGGCTGCACCGTGGTGTCGGCGAGCCACCCCTTGAGCCATGCCGCCGGAAGGCGTTCAAGGTCGATCTGCAAATGCGTGGGCTGGTCCAGCGGCATGGCCAGGGCGCCGTGTGCGGTGCCCTGCGTAATCGTCGCCTGAAGGGTATTGGCGGCCTCATCCCATTGCACCCGCAGGCGCGCGTCACCCAGGGCGCCACCGGGAGCACGGGCGAGCTTCAGGGACGTGTCGAGCACCAACCGGCCCTCTGTGTCGCGCCGGAAGCTGCCTTCGCAGGCCAGGGCGAGCTTCCGCCAGCCCAGTGCAGGAATGTCGGCCTGCTGGCTTTGCAAGCGCACGCGGAGGCCTCCGCCGGGTTCGTTTTCAGCCCACACCGACAGGCCGGCCAGGTCGATTCCGGGCACGCTTAGGTGGTCTGCCACCAGCTGGATGCCTGCCATGGCTGGCATCGGACACCCCACAAGCATTACAAAGACCATCCAATTGAGGATTCGCGCGATTGATCCAGGCCTCATGTCCACCCATTCTGCCAAAGCCAGCTGAACGATACGGATCGTTGATGCCAAAAACGCAAATTGCCACATCGGTGCGCGCGGAGCCCCAGCATGAACTGCGGGTGCTGGTGGCCGACGACGACCCCACCACGCTCGACTTCTGCCGTGCGGCGCTCGAGGCGCTGCGCTGCCACGTCACCGCGTGCAACAGCTACCAGGAAGCCGTACGCCAGGCCACGGCCCATCGCTTCGACCTCCTGCTTCTGGATTGCCGCATGCCTGGCGGTGGTGCGGCCAGCATCATGCAGGCGTTGCTGCGCCATCCCCACGCCGCCTCCGCCCGCTCGCCGGCGATCGCCACCACGGCGGGCGCGGATGCCGCCACACGGCAGCACATGCGCCAGCTCGGCTTCGTCGAATTGCTCGGCAAGCCCTTCGAGGTGGCGCAACTGCGCGCCCTGCTCAATCGCTTCGGCCGCTATCCGGCGCTGATCCTTGACGATGCCGAAGCCATTGCCACCAGTGGCGATGCAACGATTACCCGCGCGCTGCGCGGGCTCCTGCGCGATGAACTGGTCCAACTGGCGCAGGAGTTCGACACCCTCGTGCGGGATATCGACGCGTTCGCGGACCTTCTGCACCGGTTGCGCTCGGCCTGCGGTTTTTGCGGCGCCATGCAACTGCAGCACCTGACAATCGACCTGCAACGGACGATCCGCGCGGCCCACACACCTGGCCACGACGAGCTTGAAGCCTTTCGTCGCACCTTGATGGCAACCATCGCCGCGTTGAAGCTCGACGGCCACGAGCCCGGCCCCCCCGCGGCGGCCTGAAGGCCCAACAACAATGTCCTGGCACGGGGTATGCCATGCCAGGACATCGCAGGCCATCAGGCCAGGGGCACCTGGGCCAGCTGGGCCAGGCGCCGTACCGCTACCGAGGCAATAGGATAGTCGGCGTTCTGGCTGAGTATCTCGGCCAGCATGGTGCGGGTGTAGCGTAGCGTTGCATCGTCGCGCCCAAGCCATGCCTGCACGGCGTTCTCGTCCGGCCGCATGGCGCCCAACGCCAGCACCTGCACCGCCAGGGCCCGGTGCTGGGTGTTCAGTTCATCCAGCAGCGAGCCACGTGCCTGCGCGTGCCAATGGCCTTCCACCGGCAACGCCTCGATCTGTCCGCGCAACCATTCCAGGTCGAGCGCTTCGCCCAGCTGGTAGAACACACGGGCCACCGCGTCGATCGGCTGTCCGCTTTGCTGGGCGACCTCCACCATGTCGAAAGCGGCGCGCAGCACCGGCACCCGGGCCATGCGCAGGGCGAGTGCTTCGGGGAAGCCCATGCCCGCCCATTTTTCCTGGCTGGCGGAGAAATCCCCGCGGCCGGTGTCGGTAAGGACGCCGGGCATCGCCTGGCGCAGCGCAAGTACCGATGCCTGGTAACGCTCTACGTTGGCGGCGATGTCCAGGGCGCCGCCTGGGCGGTTGAGCAACCAGCGCGTCAGGTGCCGCAGCAGCGACCAGATCTGCAGGATGGCGTCGATCTGGGTGTCTTCGGCTACCTGGCTGTCCAGCGCCTCGATCTCGCTCCACAAGCTGCGCACGTCCAGGATCTCACGCGCTGCCGTATAGGCCTTGGCGATCGCCGCCGGGCCCTGGCCGGTATCTTCCTGCATGCGCATCATGAAGGTAGCGCCCATGCGGTTGATGGTGGAGTTCGTCACCGCCGTGGCGATGATCTCCCGCTTCAGGCGGTGGCGCTGCATGTGCCCGGCGTACTTCTGGTGCAGCGGCTCGGGGAAATAGCGCACGAGCTCACGCGAAAGGTATGGATCTTCCGGAACATCCGAATCGAGCAACTGCTGGAACAGGCGGATCTTGTCGTACGAAAGCAGCACGGATATTTCCGGGCGCGTCATGCCCTGGCCGCGCGTCTTGCGCTCGGTCAGTTCAGCATCGGACGGCAGCGATTCGACGACGCGGTCGAGGGTGCCCTCCAGTTCCAGGGTGCGGATGAAGTGGGCCATCGATCCAAGGCGGCGCACCGACTGGTGTTCCATCACCGTGATGGCCTGGTTCTGGCGGTAGTTGTCCCACAGGACAAGCTTGCCGACCTCATCGGTCATCGCAGCCAACTGCTGGTTGCGTCCCTCGAAGCTCAGTTCGCCGCGCTGCACGGCATCGTTGAGCAGGATCTTGATGTTCACCTCGTGATCGGAGGTATCCACACCGGCGGAGTTGTCGATGAAGTCGGTGTTGAGCAGCACACCCGATTGCGCCGCTTCGATGCGGCCCTTCTGGGTCATGCCCAGGTTGCCGCCCTCGCCGACGATCTTGCAGTGCAATTCGTTGCCGTTCACGCGCAAGGCGTTGTTGGCGCGATCGCCCACTTCCTGTTGGGTCTCGCTGGTTGCCTTGACGTAGGTACCGATGCCGCCATTCCAAAGCAGGTCCACCGGCGCCTTCAGGATCGCGCTCATGAGGTCCATCGGCGCCATGTGCGCGGCGTCGCCCTTGATACCCAGTGCCGCGCGCACCTGCGGCGATACCGGTACCGACTTGGCGTTGCGCGGGAACACGCCGCCGCCTTCGGAGATCAGCGACTTGTCATAGTCATCCCACGACGAACGGGGCAAGGCGAACAGGCGCTCGCGCTCGACGAACGAAGGTTCTGCATCGGGACTCGGATCAAGGAAAATGTGGCGGTGGTCGAAGGCGGCCAGCAGGCGGATATGACGGGACAGCAGCATGCCGTTGCCGAAGACGTCGCCGGACATGTCGCCCACGCCGACGGTGGTGAAATTCTCCGACTGGCAATCGCGTCCCAGCGAGCGGAAATGACGCTTGACCGATTCCCACGCGCCCTTGGCGGTGATGCCCATGCCCTTGTGGTCATAGCCGTTGGAGCCACCGGATGCGAAGGCGTCGTCAAGCCAGAAGCCGTGCTCGGTGGAGATGGCGTTGGCGATGTCGGAGAACGTGGCCGTGCCCTTGTCGGCGGCGACCACCAGGTACGGATCGTCCGCATCGTGGCGTACCACGTCGTGTGGCGGCACCAGCTTGCCTTCGACGAGGTTATCGGTGATGTCGAGCAGTCCGCTGATGAACATCCGGTAGCAGGCGATGCCTTCGGCCAGCTGGGCATCACGGTCGCCGCCCACGGGCGGACGTTTGACGACGAATCCACCCTTCGAACCTACCGGCACGATCACCGTGTTCTTCACCATCTGGGCCTTGACCAGACCCAGCACCTCGGTACGGAAATCCTCGCGGCGATCGGACCAGCGCAACCCGCCGCGGGCTACCGGCCCGAATCGCAGGTGGATGCCCTCCACTCGCGGGGCGTAGACGAAGATCTCGCGATAGGGCACGGGCTTGGCGAGGTCCGGTACCTGGTGCGAATCGAACTTGAACGAAAGGTACGGACGGAACGCGCCGTCGAACTGCTGGAAGAAACTCGTGCGGATCGTGGCGTGGATCAAGGCCATGAAACTACGCAGGATGCGGTCTTCATCCAGGCTCGAGACATTCTCAAGCAGCACCCCCATCACTTCCTCGACGGCTACGATCTGCTCATCGCGCGGAAGCCTGAGCGAATCCACCAGACGGTCGATCGGCCCCGGCTGCGTGGTGGTGACGGACTCAGGCAGCAGCACCTGCATCTCGGCGGTGAGGATGGCTGCGGCGTTCGCGCGCTCATCGGCGCTCAGCGATGTGCGCTGCGGATCGAACTTGGCATTGAACAGTTCCACCAGCAGGCCGGCGATGGCCGGATGACCGTTAAGGGCATCCTCCATGTAGGCCTGGGAGAAGGTCACGCCCGTCTGCAGAAGGTATTTGCAATAACTGCGCAGCACCGCCACCTGGCGCCAGCCGAGCTTGGCGCCCAGCACAAGCCGGTTGAACCCGTCGTTCTCGGCATTGCCGCGCCAGATCTGCTCAAAGGCGTCTTCGAACAACGTGCCCACCTGTGCCACGTCGAAGGCAAGCTCGCCCACCGGCTGCACTTCGAAATCCTGGATGAAGAGCGGCGCATCACCCACGCGTACTTCGTACATGTGCTCGGTGAGCACACGAAGGCCCAGGTTCTCCAGAAGGGGCAGTACTTCGGACAACGCGATATCCGAACCGCTGCGATAGATCTTGAAGCGAAGTTCCTCCGGCCGCGCGGCCGGATGGTAGAACGACATGCTGACGGCGTCCGGGCCCTTGAGACCTGCCAGAGCGCGGACATCGGCGGCGGCAACGGTGGCCGGCACTTCGTCGACATAGCCGGCGGGCAAGGCACGGCCGTAACGGTTGGCCAGCACGATACCCGGCTGCTCACCAAGGTCCGCCACCAGACGGTCGCGAAGTTCGTCGTGCCAGTTGCGTGCGATCGCGGCAATGGTGACTTCCAACGCGCTGGCGTCATACACCGGGTGATCGCCGATGCGCGGACGCACCACCACGTGCAGGCGCACCAGCGCTGCCTCGCCCATCAACACCGCCGAATCAAGGTGCTCGCCGTGCATCGCGTCGCGCAGCGTGGCTTCAATGCGCTCGCGAACCGCGGTGTTGAAACGCTCGCGCGGGATGTACACCAGGCAGGAGAAAAACCTGCCGTAACTGTCGCGTCGGATGAACAGGCGCGTGCGCGCCCGCTGCTGCAATTCCAGGATGCCCGAGGCCAGCGCGAACAATTCATCGGCTGAGCACTGGAACAGTTCCTCGCGCGGCAAGGTGTCCAGGATGTGCCTTAGCGACTTGCCCGAGTAGGAGTCTTTCTTCAGGCCCGAGCGATCCATCACCGCGTCGCACTTGCGCCGCACCAGCGGCACCTGTTTCGGGCGCGCCATGTAGGCGTTGGATGAGAACAACCCGAGGAATCGTTGCTCGGCCACCGGCCGGCCCTGGGCGTCGAACTTCAGCACGCCTACGTAATCCATGTAACCAGGGCGGTGTACCGGCGATCGGGCGTTGGTCTTGGTCAGGATGATCGCGTCGGTGGAGCCGGACTGCGGCAGCTCGGTGGCAACGAGTGAACGCAGCGAGCGCGGGGCCAGCGACCGATCCGCCGCGCGCAGGATGCCCAGTCCCGAGCCTTCCACTGAACGCAGCACTTCATCCTCGGCGGTCCTGACCACTTCGTATTCGCGATAGCCCAGGAACGTGAAGTGGTCCTCCGTCAGCCAGCGCATGAACTGCGTGGCCTCATTCACCTCGTCAGCTGACAGGGGCAAGGCACGGCGCGGAAGATCGTCGGCGATGGCCAAGGCCTTCTGGCCCATGGCCTGCCAGTCGTCCACGGCCTCACGCACGTCGAACAGGGCGGCTTCCAGTTCCTTGCGAACGGTCTCCAGGCTGTCGCCATCCAGGCGGTCGATCTCCAGGCGCATGAACGATTCGCCCGAGGCACCGTCGGCGCCCAGCGTGGCAATGCTGCCGTCGGCAGCGCGGGTGACCGGCACCACCGGATGGATCAGGGCGTGGATAGCGGCGTGGTTCACCGCCACCATGCTGGCGGTGTCAACCAGGAAAGGCATGTCGTCGTTGACGATCTCGATGATCGTGCGACTTCCACTGGCGCCGGGGTTGAACACCCGCACCAGGGCCTGCCCCGGCGACCGCCTGGCGGCAAAGGCGAGGAATTCGCCGATCAACGCAGCCCAGCGTTCGGGGGTGTGCAGCCCCAGGTCCGACAGGGCGATGCGGGAAAAGAAGAGGTCGATGAAGAACCGCGCCTGCGCCGCAGTGAGCTGCGACTTTCCTTGTTTGCTGAATTCCTCGATCACGAGGGCTGGGAAGCTGCCGTCCTCGGCTGCGCGAATCGCGTTCATGGCTGGCTGTCGCCTTGATGGGGAAAAGGAAGTTATCCGACGAAGGATACCGCCGCTACGGACGACAAGGCCACTTCTTGTCGTCCCGCAATGCGGCATTTTCAGCTGGTTTTCATGACACCTTGCACCGTGCCGGTGAGGCGCGCGCGCGTATGGCGAAAACCTGCGATGCCACCGGAACCTTGTGCGTCGCGCCAACGGCGTCAGAAAAGGCTGCAAGTAGCATTGACTCTTTAAGCGAATAGTTTTTAAACTGAGCGGTACAGTGAATCGGTATCCTGTCTGTGTGAGTGGCGCAGACCCCGATCCATGCCCTTCCCGACATCGACAGGCATTGCCCCGAACCATCGTTAATTCTCGCCCGGACATGGCCATCCGGCACAGGACGACACGGCTTGTCTTGCGATAACTGTTATATGAGCGCGCCTGCCCCCCACCCCAGGGGGCGGATGTGGAAGAACAACGGCATAGAAAATGAACGGAGTCCCCATGAAGCCCCTGCCCCTGCGCACATCCTTGTTGTGCCTCGGCCTGATCGCGCTTTCCGCCTGCGGCAAGAAGCAGGAAGCGCCAAAGGCACCACCCACCCCCGAAGTAGGCGTGGTCCAGGCCCAGCTTTCGTCCGCTCCGCTCGTACAGAACCAGGTCGGGCGCCTTTCGGCGTTCCGTACTGCCGATGTCCGTGCGCGCGTGCCGGGTATCCTGCAAAAGCGCGTCTATAACGAAGGTTCGGACGTCAAAGCCGGCCAGGTGCTCTTCATCATCGATCCGGCTCCCCTGCAGGCGGAACTGGATCAGTCGCAGGCCAACCTCGCCTCGGCCCAGGCCACCGCGCTGAACAATAAGGCCGCCGCCGACCGCGCGCGCAGCCTGATCGGCAAGAACTATGTGTCGCGTTCGGACCTCGACACCGCCGTGGCGAATGAGCGTACCGCCAATGCCGCGGTGAAGCAGGCCCAGGCGGCCGTGCAGACCGCACGCATCAACCTGAGCTACACCAAGGTGGAATCGCCCATCGACGGCCGCGCCAGCCAACAGCAGGTCACCGAGGGCGCACTGGTGGGCCAGGGTGATACCACGCTGCTGACCACGGTCGACCAGGTCGATCCGCTCTACGTGAACTTCACCGTCAGCATCGGCGACCTGGCCACCATGCGCCGCGCCGCTGCCAACGGCGGCGTTACCCTGCGCGACCAGGACAAGGCCACTGTCACCATCACCCTGCCTGACGGCAGCACCTACGACGAGAAGGGCACGCTCGACTTCTCCGATACCCAGGTGAACCCCAGCACTGGCGCGGTGAGCCTGCGCGCGGTCATTCCCAACAAGGAACGTACCCTGTTGCCAGGTACCTACGTGACGATCGCGGCGGACCTTGGCGAACAGAACAAGGTGTTCCTGATTCCGCAGGCCGCCGTGGTGCGTGACACCAAGGGTGCCTACGTGATGACGGTCGGTAGCGACGGCAAGGTGGTCCGCAAGGATGTCACCGCCGCCAGCACCAGCGGCAGCAACTGGATCGTGACCCACGGTCTGGCCGCCGGTGACCAGGTCATCGTATCGGGCCTGCAGACGGTCAAGGAAGGCGGCCAGGCCAAAGCCTCGCCCTACCAGCCGCCCCAGCCCGGTCCGATGCAGGCCCAGGAGGCCCAGGCCAGTGGCCAGGCCGGCAAGCAGTAAAGGGGATACGACATGCCGAGTTTTTTCATCGACCGCCCAGTCTTCGCATGGGTGATCGCCATCCTCATATCCCTGGTGGGCACGATTTCGTTGCTCAACATGGGTATCGAGTCGTATCCCAACATCGCTCCGCCCCAGGTGACGGTCAACGCCACCTATCCGGGCGCCTCGGCGGACACCACGGAAAAGACGGTCACCCAGGTGATCGAGCAGCAGCTGACGGGTATCGATCACCTGCTGTACTTCTCCTCGTCGTCCAGCTCCGCGGGCACGGCATCGATCACGCTGACCTTCCAGACCGGTACCGATCCTGACATCGCGCAGGTGCAGGTGCAGAACAAGGTCTCGCTGGCCACGCCCCGCCTGCCGTCGGAAGTGACCCAGCAGGGCGTGGTGGTGGCGAAGTCGAATCCCGACTTCCTGATGTTCCTGGCGCTGACCTCCGACAACCCGGACATCGACAACGCGCGTCTGAACGACATCGTCGCCTCGCAGGTCAACGAGCAGATCAGCCGTATCTCGGGCGTGGGTTCCACGCGCCAGATCGGCGCCGAATACGCCATGCGTATATGGCTGAACCCCGACAAGTTGCAGGGCTATGGCCTTTCGGCAAGCCAGGTGCAGCAGGCGATCGCCAGTCAGAACGTGCAGTTCGCCGCAGGCTCCCTGGGTTCGGATCCGGCCAGCAATGGCCAGGGGTTCAGCGCCACCGTGTCAGCCGAGGGGCGGCTCTCCAGCCCCGAGCAGTTCGGCCAGATCATCCTGCGCGCCAATCCCGACGGCACGTCCGTCAAGCTTAGCGACGTGGCGAAGATCAACTTCGGCGGCCAGACCTACGGCTTCGGTTCCACGCTCGATGGCAAGCCTTCCGGCGCGCTGGGCGTGCAGCTCCTGCCCGGCGCCAACGCGCTGGACGTGGCAACGGCCGTGCGCGGCAAGATGGCTGAACTGGCCAAGAGCTTCCCGCCGGGTGTGACCTGGCAGGCGCCGTACGACTCCACGCCGTTCGTGCGCATCTCGATCAAGGAAGTGATCGAAACCCTGATCATCGCCATCGTGCTGGTGTTCGGCGTGATGTTGCTGTTCCTGCAGAACATCCGCGCCACCATTATCCCCACGCTGGTGATCCCGGTGGCGCTGCTGGGTACCTTCGCCGGCCTCCTGGCGCTGGGCTTCACCATCAACCAGCTCACCCTGTTCGGCATGGTGCTGGCGATCGGTATCGTGGTGGACGACGCGATCGTGGTGATCGAGAACGTCGAACGCATCATGACGGAGGAAAACCTCGAGCCGCGGGATGCCACGCGCAAGGCCATGGGCCAGATCACCGGTGCAGTGATTGCCATCACCGTGGTACTGGCGGCGGTGTTCGTGCCTTCGGCCTTCCAGGCCGGTGCCTCGGGCGTGATCTACAAACAATTCGCGCTCACCATCGCCGTGTCGATGGGGTTCTCAGCCTTCCTGGCACTCTCCTTCACGCCGGCGTTGTGCGCCTCGATCCTCAAGCCCACGCACAACGCAAAGAAGAACTTCATCTACCGCGGCTTCAACGTCGGGTTCGACAAGGTCAACGACATCTACCGTGGCCACATCGGTGGCGCGGTGCGCAGCGCACCGATGTGGATGGGTGTGTTCCTGGTGATCTGCCTGTTGTGCGGCTGGCTCTTCAGCCGCCTGCCGACGAGCTTCGTGCCCAGCGAAGACCAGGGTTTTGCCCTGGCCATCGTGTCGCTGCCGCCCGGGGCGTCGCTGCAGCGCACGCAAAATGTGATGCTGCAGATCCGCCAGAAGCTGCACGGCAATCCCAACGTCGACCGTATCTTCCAGATCTCAGGCTTCAGCTTTGTCGGTTCCGGTGAAAACACCGGCATGGCCTTCATCCGCCTGAAAGACTGGGCCGACCGAAAAGCCACCGCGGATGAATTCATCCAGCAGGCCAACGGCATCCTGCATGGCATCCGCGACGCGCAGATCTTCGTGGTGAACCTGCCGACCATCCGCGGCCTGTCGCAGTTCGGCGGCATCGACATGTGGCTGCAGGCCCGTGCAGGCCAGAGCCGCGAAGAACTCACCGCGGCTCGCAACACCGTGCTGGGCGCTGCAAGGCAGAATCCGAACATGGTGGCGGTGCGCCCGAACACGCTTGAAGATGCGCCGCAGATCCAGCTTTCGGTCGACCGCACCCAGGCGCAATCGATGGGCCTGTCGGTCAGCGATGTCTACACCGCCATCCAGCTCACCCTGGCACCGGTGTACATCAACGACTTCTCCTACGGCGGCCGCGTCAAGCGCGTGCTGATGCAGGCGGACACGCCCTACCGCATGGGTCCGGAGGCCTTCGGCCATATCTTCACGCCGAGCACCCTTGCCACCACAAGCGCCACCTCAAACGGTTCAACCCAGGCCACGCCACTGATGGTGCCCCTGTCGAACGTGGTGTCGTCGAAATGGCAGATGGCCTCCCCTGCCCTTAGCCGCTACAACGGCTACTCCGCCGTAGAGATCGTCGGTAGCGAAGCCCCGGGCCATTCCACCGGCCAGGCCATGAACGCGCTGTCGGGCATCGTGGAATCAAAGCTTCCGCCGACCTTCGGTTACGACTGGACGGGCCAGTCCTACCAGGAAATCCTCTCCGGCAACTCGGCAACACTGCTCATGATCCTTTCGATCCTGATCGTGTTCCTGTGCCTTGCCGCTCTGTACGAGAGCTGGTCGATCCCGGTGTCGGTGCTGCTGGTGGTTCCGCTGGGCATGCTGGGCACGGTGGTGTTCTCCATGCTTCGCGGCATGCCCAACGACATCTACTTCAAGATCGGCCTGATCACCGTGATCGGCCTGGCAGCGAAGAACGCGATCCTGATCATCGAGTTCGCGGTGGAACAACAGGCACAAGGCAAAACCTTGCGCCAGGCCACCATCGAAGCTTCGCACCTGCGTCTTCGCCCCATTCTGATGACGTCGATCGCCTTCATCCTGGGCGTGTTCCCGCTGTTCATCTCCAGCGGCGCCGGCGCCAACTCCCGCCACTCCATCGGTACGGGCGTGATCGGCGGCATGCTGTTCGCCACCTTCCTCGGCTTGCTGCTGATCCCGGTGTTCTACGTCAGCGTGCGCCGCCTCCTGGGCGACAAACTCGACGAGGTATCGCACAAGCTGCCGCACTCGCGCGACCACACTGACCACGGTGACGATGGCCATGGCGGCGGCAAGGGTCCGAACGACCCACAGGCACCGAACGTGGGCGACACCAGCCACCTGGACCCCGGCCCCCGAGGCTGAGTCCACGCAGCAGCTTCGAACCCCGGCCTGGCCGGGGTTTTTTTTCCGCTCGCCTTCGGCATTGCGTGGAACTTGGGCTCGGGCGTGGCGCAGGAGCCGGGGGCTATCAGCCTCGTCGCTCCGGTTACACCGGCGCTTGGGGGAAGAGGCCGCTGCGCGGCTTTTTCTGATGGCTGCGCCCCGGCGAGCCCGCGATGCGGGCGGGGGTTTTCGAGGCGGCCTGCGGCCTTGGCGAAAACGACCGGCTCATGCCGGTCCCCTGCGGGCCTGGTCCGCCCGCATCGCTCGGTTCCACAAGTCGCCGACGAGGCTGATAGCCCCCGGCTCTGGACACGTCCGAGGCGGCATCAAGGAGAGCGTGGGTGGGGCCTGAAACAGCCCTCCCCAGGCGAACCTCAATGTGCGGGAAAGCTGGTGGGCCATGGCGGCTGGCGCTCCGTGCGAAGGCGAAGGGCTTCGGCCGGATCAGGCCCGTCAGGGGGCCGGCCATGGACGGCCGGCCGTTTTCGCTGAGCCAGGATGGCGAATCGGAAACCCCCGGCCGAAGCCCGTCCCGATGGGGCGCAGCCATAAGAAAAAGCCGCGCAGCGGCCTCCTTCCCCGAGGGTCGCCGCAGCAGGAGCGGCCGCCGCCATGGCCCGCCGGCTCTTCCGCCACGCCCGAAGTGCGCGAGGCTCAGGTCTCGTAGCGAACGCCGGTGA